>NZ_JRAP01000014.1:0-4494 GCF_000768895.1 Porphyromonas sp. COT-108 OH2963
TCCGTCTCGGCACAAAAAAAGCAGTGCCGGCACTTATCGCACCGGCACTGCCCGAATTTGTCTACAATATTTTACGCCCCGCCACTTCGGGGTGAGGGAAATTCCCCTCAATCATAATCAATATTAACCGTCCACCCTTTGTCTTCGGCTATCTTCTTGTTGCACGCATCCGTACCCGGATTGTCTGCTATCCAGATCTTCTTCTCGCCTTCGGTCTGCCCTTTTACATCGGGAAGCGTGCGGAATATGGTATTCAGTGTCTCCGCACTCAGCTTACAGTAGCGGACCCACAACTTATCATTTATGCTGCTTGAGATCTTCAAGGAGCTTAGACTCCGGTTACCCTCACAGGAGAATCGTCTCAAAGCGGTGTTCTTGCTCACATCCAGCGAGGTGAGCCTGTTAGAGTAGCACTCCAACTGTTCCAACTTGGTGTTCTTGCTCACATCCAGCGAGGTGAACTTGTTATGGGAGCAGGACAACGTTCTCAAAGCGGTGTTCTTGCTCACATCCAGCGAGGTGAGGGAGTTATGGCTGCAGGACAAATGTTCCAAAGCGGTGTTCTTGCTCACATCCAGCGAGGTGAGGGAGTTCTTTTCGCAGTCCAAATAAGTCAAGGCAGTGTTCTTGCTCACATCCAGCGAGGTGAGCTTGTTAGACTCGCAGGACAACGTTTTCAAAGCCGTGTTCTTGCTCACATCCAGCGAGGTGAGACTGTTAGAGTAGCAGCCCAACGATGTCAAAGCGGTGTTCTTGCTCACATCCAGCGAGGTGAGACTGCCATAGTAGCAGCCCAACGCGGTTACCTTTCCATACACCGTAATGGTCTGAGAGCCGAGCTTGTACTCTTTATTGAAGTTAAAGCTGGTCACGCTCTCGCCTGCATCTTTGACCTTGTTGTTGTTCAGGTCTATCCAGACATTCGGACGGTCTGCCGGCTCGGCATTGATCAAAATCTTTATCTTCTCGCCGACGGCTTTCGTTGTCGTCATCGTCATGCTGTTGCCGGCAGGCGGAGGAGTATCTTCGACATCCAATTCCCAGCCTTTGTCTGTGGCTATCTTCTTGTTGCACGCTGCCGTGCCCGGATTACCTTGGATAGCGGCTATCTTTCTCTCGCCTTCGGTCAGCCCTTTTACATCGGGAAGTGTTCGGAATATCTCGTTCAGCGTCTCCGCACTCAGCTTGCAGTGGTTGATCCACAACTCATCATTTATGCTGCTCGAGATCTTCAGGGAGCTTAGATTCGGGTTCTTCGAGCAAAAGAATTGTGTCAAAGCAGTGTTCTTGCTCACATCCAGCGAGGTGAGGGAGTTAGAGCCGCAGGACAACACTTTCAAAGCTATATTCTTGCTCACATCCAGCGAGGTGAGGGAGTTAGAGGCGCAGCCCAACACTACCAAAGCGGTGTTCTTGCTCACATCCAGCGAGGTGAGAGAGTTATCGGTGCAGAACATCCGTACCAAAGCCTTGTTCTTGCTCACATCCAGCGAGGTGAGAGAGTTCTCTTCGCAGTCGAACCCGGTTACCTTTCCATACACCGTAACGGTCTGTGCACCGAGTGTGTACTCTTGATAGGAGCCAAATACGGTTACGCTCTCGCCTGCATCTTTGACCTTGTTGTTGTTCAGGTCTATCCAGACATTCGGACGGTCTGCCGGTTTGGCATAGATCTTAAGCATTATCTTCTCGCCGACGGCTTTCGTTGTCGTCATCGTCATGCTGTTGCCGGCAGGCGGAGGAGGAGTATCTTCGACATCCAATTTCCAGCCTTTGTCCTTGGCTATCTTCTTGTTGCACGCTGCCGTACCCGGATTACCTTTGATATATAGCTCTTTCTTCCCTTCTGTCTGCCCTTTTACATCGGGAAGCGTGCGGAATATCTCGTTCAGTGTCTCCGCGCTCAGCTTACACTTTCTGATCCATAACTCGTCCTTTATGCTGCTCGAGATCTTCAAGGAGCTTAGATTCGGGTTCTTTTCGCAGGAGAATTGTGTCAAAGCTATATTCTTGCTCACATCCAGAGAGGTGAGGGAGTTAGAGGAGCAGTACAACTCTGTCAAAGCGGTGTTCTTGCTCACATCCAGCGAGGTGAGGGAGTTAGAGGAGCACACCAACAGTATCAAAGCCTTGTTCTTGCTCACATCCAGGGAGGTGAGGGAGTTATAGGAGCAGCGCAAATCTGTCAAAGCTATATTCTTGCTCACATCCAGAGAGGTGAACTTGTTAGAGCCGCAGCGCAACTCTGTCAAAGCGGTGTTCTTGCTCACATCCAGCGAAGTGAGGGAGTTAGAGTCGCAGTACAACACTGTCAAAGCGGTGTTCTTGCTCACATCCAGCGAGGTGAACTTGTTAGAGTTGCAGTACAACTCTGTCAAAGCGGTGTTCTTGCTCACATCCAGGGAGGTGAGGGAGTTAGAGGGGCAGTACAACTCTGTCAAAGCGGTGTTCTTGCTCACATCCAGCGAGGTGAGGGAGTTATAGCCGCAGTCCAACACTTTCAAAGCTGTGTTCTTGCTCACATCCAGCGAGGTGAGGGAGTTAAAGAGGCAGAGCAACTCTGTCAAAGCCGTGTTCTTGCTCACATCCAGCGAGGTTATATTCTGACCATAGCAGTTCAAGTAGCTTACCTTTCCATACACCGTAACGGTCTGTGCAGCGAGTGTGTACACTTGGTCGGAGCCAAATACGGTTACGCTCTCGCCTGCATCTTTGACCTTGTTGTTGTTCAGGTCTATCCAGACATTCGGACGGTCTGCCGGCTCGGCATTGATATCAAGCTCTATCTTCTCGCCGACGGCTTTCGTTGTCGTCATCGTCATTTGGTTAGGAACAGACGGAGGCGTATCATCCACATCCAATCTCCAGCCTTTGTCTTCGGCTATCTTCTTGTTGCACGCCGCCGCTCCCGGATTACCTTTGACATATAGCTCTTTCTTCCCTTCGGTCTGCTCTTTTACATCGGGAAGCGTGGTGAATATCTCGTTCAGTGTCTCCGCGCTCAGCTTGCAGTCGTTGCAGTCCAAATAGTTGTTTATACTGCTACTGATCTTCACGGAGCTTAGGTTTTTATTCTTCTCGCAGTCCAGAGATGTCAGAGCCTTGTTCTTGCTCACATCCAGCGAGGTGAGACTGTTAGAGTAGCAGACCAATCCTGTCAAAGCCGTGTTCTTGCTCACATCCAGGGAGGTTATCTTCTGACCATAGCAGTTCAAGTAGCTTACCTTTCCATACACCGTAACGGTCTGTGCAGCGAGTGTGTACCCTTTATTGATGCCAAATTCGGTTACGCTCTCGCCTGCATCTTTGACCTTGTTGTTGTTCAGGTCTATCCAGACATCCGCTTGGTCTTCCGGTTCGGCATTCATGCGCAACTCTATCTTTTCGCCTACCTTTTTCTCTGTCGTCATCGTCATGCTGTAGCCGGCAGGCGGAGTATCTTCGACATCCAATGTCCAGCCTTTGTCTGTTGCGATTTTCTTGTTGCACGTATCCGTACCCGGATTGCCTGAGATATAGAGCTCTTTATCTCCGGTGCTCTGCCCTTTCACATCGGGAAGCGTGGTGAATATCTCGTTCAGTGTCTTCGCGCTCAGCTTGCAGTCGTTGACCCACAACGCATCATTTATGCTGCTCGAGATCTTCAAGGAGCTTAGATTCGGGTTATTATAGCAGGCGAATATTGTCAAAGCCGTGTTCTTGCTCACATCCAGCGAGGTGAGGGAGTTATGGGTGCAGGACAACGTTGTCAAAGCCTTGTTCTTGCTCACATCCAGCGAGGTGAGGGAGTTAGAGGAGCAGGACAACTGTTCCAAAGCTGTGTTCTTGCTCACATCCAGGGAGGTGAGGGAGTTAGAGTCGCACTCCAACTCTTTCAAAGCGGTGTTCTTGCTCACATCCAGTGAGGTAAGTCTGTTAGCGTAACAAGTCAATGCTGTCAAAGCGGGGTTTTTGATCACATCCAAGGAAGTGAGATACTGAAACGAGCAGACCAAGGCAGTTACCTTTCCATACACCGTAACGGTCTGTGCAGCGAGTGTGTACTTTTGGTCGGAGCCAAATACGGTTACGCTCTCGCCTGCATCTTTGACCTTGTTGTTGTTCAGGTCTATCCAGACATCCGCTTGGTCTTCCGGCTCGGCATTGATCTTAAGCTCTATCTTCTCGCCTACCTTTTTCTCTGTCGTCAAGGTGATGGAAGGAAGATCCTCTTCCACGTCATCGCCCAAGATCGTCAGGCGGTTATCTTTCCACTCTGCCCGTACACGNACCTTTTTCTCTGTCGTCAAGGTGATGGAAGGAAGATCCTCTTCCACGTCATCGCCCAAGATCGTCAGGCGGTTATCTTTCCACTCTGCCCGTACACGATACGCCTTGCCCGGAGTCATGGAGAAGGCTTTGGCTATCTTCTTGTTCTTGGAGAGCTGAGTCCCGTTGTCTGTCTGCACCGATATGCCGAACTCCGGAATGCTGTTGCCTGTCGGACGATGCCAC
>NZ_JRAP01000015.1:0-161274 GCF_000768895.1 Porphyromonas sp. COT-108 OH2963
AGCAGTTAAGCCCGATCACGCCGATGGTACTATGCAAATGGGAGAGTAGGTAGCCGCCACTTAGAGAGAAGGAGAGAGACATGAACCGTAACAGGAACGTGGCTCTCTCCTTTGTTTTTATAGGTTTGCCGGTTTGCTTCTTCTTTCTTTTCTCCTCCTCAATCCTTATTGCTTTTTCCCCACTCCGTATGAAAATACCAATGGAGCTCCTTGCGATCTTCTCCTTAATCTTTTTCACTCCGTTCCTCCTCTGCATTAAGATACATACGAGCTTCCTTCTTTCTCCTCTTTAATCCTCTTTCTTCTTATCCTTCCCTGTATGAAAATAGAGATGGAATAGCTACTTTTCCTCTTCCTCAATCCTTTTTCTCTTTCCATATTGGTTGTTCTTGAGTATGGGGCGTATATTCTCCATTCTCTTTAATCCCTTTTTCTTTTTCCATACTTCTGGAATACACAAATAGGAGAAGTAGGTAGTCGCCACTTAGCTAGAAGGAGAGAGGTATGAACCGTATGACGGGGATTGTTTCTCTCCTTTGTTTTTATAGGTTTGCTGTTTCAGTTTCTATCTTCTTCGGTGTGCTTCAACTATAAGAAAAAATCTTTTCGGCTCAGCTTTATCGGTATTGAATAAATTTGTTTCCTTCCCAATTGAAATAATTACTTCACTTAACATGTCGTCCTTATGATACGAGAAAGAGGGATTTATCATTAAAGAAAAAATTGTTTTTGCGATAATAAAGCCTTTGTTGTACTTTTAAGGGATTGATTGTGACGATTATGGTAATGAGTAAGGATGCTAATAGTAGAGAGATTGATACTATTTTGAATAGAATAGTACAGATAGAACACGGCTTCAAACATGTGAATGAAGGAGCAGAAGAAATCATATTGCTGTATGGAGATGAGCGTTGTTTCGATATAGCTCTTGATCTATTTAAGAAAGATAGCTATCAAGTTCGAATGTTGGCTACTGTTATCTTAGGGCATTTAGCCGTGAGCAATAAGGCAGCTCTTCTGTATCTGAAAGACATAGTCAGTATGGATACGAACTGGCGAGTCCAAGAGATGCTTGCAAAAGCTTTTGATGAGATATGTAGAAAAAGAGGTTATGAAGCATCTCTACCCCTTATTGAAGAGTGGATGAATGCAGGAAATCCTAATATTATTCGAGCTGTAACAGAGGGATTGAGAATATGGACAAGCCGCCCTTTCTTCAAGGATAGACCATTATTAGCTATCGAACTTATCAGCAAACATAAGGCTCATCCAAGCAAATACCTGAGAAAATCTGTAGGAAATGCTTTGAGAGATATAGGAAAAAAGCATCAAGATTTACTACTTGAAGAATTAAAGAGTTGGGACCTATCCGATCCATTGGTTTTATTTACCTATAAGCTTGTGACAAAGAAAAGGTGATAATACCTTTAGTATGAAAGTTTTGGACAGAGACCCTTGATAGTTAATTTGAATACTAAGAATATATCTCTATCTGAGATAAAGAAGAAAAATCCACAACTGACACTTATTATCGTAAGCAATACAGAGGCAGTAGAACGATTAAGTGCAAATCAAATACCTCTGAACAAAGCTCCATTCTTTAACGAGTGGGTGCGACTATTGGAGGTCTGGTTTTAAGATCCAGATGGGTATGGAATAGTGTTGTTGGGGTTATCGGAACATCCAATTGTGCAGTTGAGCCAAAGATAATACCTAACTAAATAAGTTAAATGAGGAAGTAAAAGCAAATAGCCGATACTTCCCTATTCAATATCCTTGAAGAGGCAGATTTTGTAGCCTTTACTGCATCTCCGTCAGATACTTCCAGTATCGTTTCGGCATATTTTGGCGTTGAAGTTTGAGATTGATGCGCTCTTTTACCGTGATGCTTTGGAAATATTCTTTCCACATTTTTTGGAATAAAATCTCCTCATCGGACAGCTTTTCTTCTTCTATTATTCCGCTTTTGAGAGCAGTAAGATCTTTCTCGGAGAATGAGATATAGCGCGTTGTTGCTTTGTCGTAGTAGATGCCGGAGTTTCTGTTCGTGTCATATATGATCCACTGCTGGTCTGCATATCTTGCCTCAAAGTGAGAAACGATAAGAGAGAGTATATTGAAACGGGGAGCTATGGGGGCAAAATAGATGTTGTCTGCCGTTCGTTGAAATCGGACGAACTGGATGAATTTTCTCGATTCTCCTGCAACCTTTCTTGCAATCTCTTTTACCCGTATTACGTCTTCGTCTCCGAAGTTCATTTCATAGCCTTTCGGGAA
Source organism: Porphyromonas sp. COT-108 OH2963 (assembly GCF_000768895.1). Taxonomy (NCBI): domain Bacteria; kingdom Pseudomonadati; phylum Bacteroidota; class Bacteroidia; order Bacteroidales; family Porphyromonadaceae; genus Porphyromonas; species Porphyromonas sp. COT-108 OH2963. Next base: position 2,278 of record NZ_JRAP01000015.1, read on the forward strand.
ATCTATCATCTTACAGATGTATTTGAATAAAAGCATTTCCACTTCAGGCAGCTCCGACAACCACACCAAGAGAAGCATGTTTTGAGCAATTTTGGAGATCTTCTTTTCCAAGCCGGACCATACACGTCCGGCTTTTTTTGTGTCTGCATTTATGATGTACACCTCGTCTATGAGAAAAGACCTTTGTGCGTCTTGCGAAAGGATGGCTTCCGGTACAATCTTCTGCTCATAGGAGAAAAAGATGCAGGAGAGCAACCCGTCGAGTGTTTTGTCGTAAAGAAATATCGCCATCCTTCTTCTGTCTGTTTTCAGGCTGTTATCACTCTCCGAAGTTTATAGGAATCTGCATTGCTGCAGCCAATGCCTGCTTCTCTTTTTTCTCTGCGACCTGCTTGCGAACGTATTCGGGAGAAAGTTCGTTGATGGTGCGCATCGGGAGATCTCGGCAAACGATAAAGTATTGTGCTCTTTTCATCACCACTCCCATTCGTTTCAGCTGAAAAGAGTAGAGTGTCCCGAATCTTCTTGAAGCGATAATCAGCTTTGCGGACTTCACTCCTATTCCCGGTATCCTCAGTATCAATTCATAAGAAGCCGTATTCAAGTCCACCGGAAAGTACTCCGGATGCCGAAGCGCCCAGCTCATCTTCGGATCTATATCCAAGTCCAAGTCCGGATGCCGGTCGTTCACAATCTCATCCGCACTGAAGTTATAGAACCTCATCAACCAGTCTGCCTGATAGAGTCTGTTCTCTCGTACCAGTGGCGGAGAGAGCAGAGCCGGAAGACGGCTGTCATTCGTATTGACCGGGATATAGCCGGAGTAATAAACCCGTTTGAATGAAGGACGTTTGTAGAGGGCGGATGCGAGGGTCAGTATCTGCTTGTCGCTGTCCGGAGTGGCACCTATAATCATCTGTGTACTCTGCCCGGCAGGAACAAACTTCGGTGCAGAGCGAAACTTCTTTCTCTCTTCGACACTTTCCAACATTCCTTGTTGGATAAAACGCATAGGTCCGAACACCCCGGCATAATCCTTTTCCGGGGCGAGGATTTTCAGGTTCTCTTCGGACGGGATCTCCAGATTTACACTCATCCGATCCACATACGTTCCTGCTTTCGCTACCAATTCCCGGCTCGCTCCCGGTATGCTCTTCATGTGAATGTAGCCGTTGAATCCGTACACCTCTCTTAGTAGCTTCACAGTCCGCAGCATCTGCTCCATCGTATAGTCCGGATTGCGTATCACTCCGGAGCTTAGGAAGAGCCCTTCGATATAGTTTCTGCGGTAAAACTCAATAGTCAGCTCTGCCAGCTCTTCGGGCGTGAACATGGCTCGCTGCACGTCATTGCTTCTTCTGTTGGAGCAGTAGGCACAGTCGTATATGCAGTGATTGGTCAGCAATACTTTGAATAGAGAGATGCAACGTCCGTCCGGAGTGAAGCTGTGACAAATACCCCACCCCGAAGCGTTACCTATTCCGCCCTTTGTATTCTTGCGAGAAGAACCGCTGGATGCACAGGATACATCATACTTTGCAGCTTCTGCAAGCGTTTTCAGCTTCTCTATCGTGCTTTCATTCATTAGGAAAAGTGTCTTTGCTCTGTATTGTGAGAGGAAGTTTTACCTCTTTCTACGACACCTAAAGATAGTCTAATTTACGATATGAACTCTTATAAACGAAGCCGAATTGCACCTGTTTTTTCCGAATATAAACTCTTAAAAGTGTTTATAAACAGGGTCAAAAGTTGTGCTAAAGCGGTATAAATCTACAAACCGAATCTTGATTTGTGGATGTCAAGCCACGATTGCTCCAATTCGCACTTTGATTTGCAGAAGTCAAACCTTGATTTTCGCTTTTGAACGTGTTAAGTCTTGGTTGCAAATAGGTTTAGAATAAGTTGTCAGTATATCTAAAAGAAGAAAGAAGGAGGTCTCTGCTTTCTTCCTTTCAGACTCATTCTCTTACATTTGTATACAGAAAATTTTTTTGTTCCGGTATCAGATGTATTACCATTAGGGCGATTAAGGTTATCTTTGTGGTATAAGTTTAATGTTTTTCAAAGGATCCGTAGATGAAGAGTATCTATAAAGTGGTGTTGCTGCCTCTTTCGGGAGTTGCGATGGTGGCTCCGGCAAAGCTGTTTGCAGAGGGGAAGGGAGAATCGAAAAAGCCTCTGAACATTGTGTATATCATGACCGATGATCATACCAGACAGATGATGAGCTGTTATGATGGGCGTCATATCAGTACGCCCAATCTGGATAGGATAGCGGAGCAAGGGGTCTTATTTTCCAATGCTTACGTGGCAAACTCTATTTCCGGACCGAGTCGAGCATGTCTTCTTACCGGGAAGCACAGCCATAAGAATGGTAAGAAGGATAACCATACCACTTTTGACGGCAATCAGCAGACGGTGCAGGAACTTTTGCAAAAGGCAGGATACCAGACGGCGATGATCGGTAAGTGGCACTTGGATAGCCAGCCTCGTCACTTCGACCACTGGGAGATATTGCCGGGACAAGGAGACTATTACAATCCGGACTTCATCACTGCTGCCGGAAAGACCAAATATGAGGGGTACGTAACCACAGTTACAACCGACTTGGGATTGGAGTGGCTTGATAGCAAGCGCGATAAGAGTAAGCCGTTCTGTCTCTTCCTGCATCACAAAGCCGTACACAGAAATTGGATGGCAGATACTGCCGATCTTGCTCTATACGAGGATAAGGTTTTTGAATTGCCTGCCAACTTCTACGATAACTACGAAGGAAGAGCAGCTGCAGCAAAGCAAGAGATGAGTATTGCGAGCGATAAGGATATGGACTTGGCTTATGACCTTAAGATGTACAGGGAGGGAAAGCCATCGAGACTTAGTGGCTGGTATCCGGGAATCATGAAGAGAATGACACCGGAACAGAGAGAGGTGTGGGACAAACATTACACCCCGATTCTCCAACAGTTTTCTTCTGCCAATCTTCAAGGAAAAGAGCTTGCGGAGTGGAAGTACCAACGCTACATGAGAGACTATGCCAAGACGGTGAAGTCCCTGGACGACAACGTGGGTAGAGTGCTGGACTATCTGGAACAGAGCGGACTGCTTGAAAATACAGTCGTGATCTACACATCGGATCAAGGGTTCTACATGGGTGAGCATGGCTGGTTCGATAAACGATTCATGTACGAAGAGTCTTTCTCTACCCCTCTATTGGTAAGACTTCCGAAGGGATATGGTAAGAGAGGAGAGATATCTGAGTTGGTACAGAACATAGACTTTGCCCCAACGATGCTGGATATTGCCGGAGTGGAGATACCTGAAGATATACAGGGAGTATCGCTGATGCCGTTGCTTTCAAGCAAGAAAGCCCCCAAAGATTGGCGGAAATCGTTGTACTATCACTTCTATGAGTTCCCCGGAGAGCATGCTGTTCGTCGCCACTTCGGTGTTCGTACGGAGCGGTACAAGCTGATCCGGTTCTACAAGGATATAGATGCCTGGGAGCTGTACGATCTTAAGACCGATCCTTCCGAAATGAACAACCTCTATGGTGATCCCGGCTACGAAGCGGTAACACAAGAGCTTAAGCAGGAGCTTAAACGCCTGCAAGAGCTCTACGATGATCCTATCCGTACAAGTGTAAGTATAGAATAATGACTACCTTTAGAGGTAAATAATAGAGTCTTAGTCCATGAAAACAAGAACTAAAGCAGCCATAACTCTTGCCGTTGGAGCATTGGGCTATATGGCATACAGGGAGTGGGGTAGAGTAAAACCGGCAAGAGCGTATCCGATAGACTCTTTCGAGCCGGAAAAGTTTGTCGGCTCGTGGCTTGTGGTGGCAGGTACACCCCAGTGGGTTTCCTCTTGTAAAGAAAACCTGAGCTACGACTTCTCTATCCTTCCGGATGGCTCCATGCAAGTTTTGAAGAGCTACTGCGAGGTGGGCAAAGAGCGTTGGCATCGCTCGGTAGGGCATGTGCTCTTTCGCGGTTCTTCCTCTCGCGGTGCACTCAGAGTCTCTTTTTGTGGACCGTTTTATCGTGGATACAATGTTGTTGCGGTAGATGAAGCTTACAGCGTGGCTCTTATAATAGGACGCACCGCAGCGGAAGCGATGATCCTTTCGCGTACTCCAGATGTGCCGGCAGAGATAATGGAGAAGTACATATCCCTCGCCAAATATATCGGCGTCAAGATGGGGGCTTTTGTTTGTCTGGCTTAGAGGAGGATTTCTGTGATTTTATACAACTGTTGTCAAACTATCGGAACGATAGCCTGCTTAATAGAAATAGATAGATGGAGATAGAAGAAAGAGAACAATTCAGGATGATGGCAAAGACCTTGCACGGTCTGGAAGAAGTACTCTGCAAAGAGTTGCAGGAACTTGGAGCCGAAGAGATAGAAAAAGGTAGACGCGTGGTCTATTTTAAGGGAGATAAAAGGCTGCTGTACAAAGCCAATATTCATCTTCGTACAGCATTGAGAGTCCTTGTCCCGATTGCCACATTTGAGGCGACAAATGCGGATGAGGTTTACGACTATCTCAATGAACATGTCGCTTGGGACAACTATCTGGATCCCAAATCCACCTTCGCGGTGGACAGCGTGGTCTATTCGGATCACTTTACACACAGTAAGTTTGTTGCTTACAGAACGAAAGATGCCATTGCCGACTACTTCTCGGATCTGCAGGGACGCAGACCCAATGTTTCGGTGAGTAACCCTGATATTTTATTCCATCTCCATATCTCGCATACAACCGTAACACTCGCTCTCGATTCCAGTGGTGAAAGCCTTCATATCCGAGGGTATAGGAAAGTTCAGACAGATGCTCCCATATCGGAGGTTTTGGCTGCCGGGATGCTGCTTCTTGCCGGTTGGGAAGGCAAGAGTGCCTTTGTGGATCCGATGTGCGGTAGCGGTACCATCCTTATAGAAGCACTTCTTATGGCCAAGGGGATACCTCCCGGTATCTTCCGCCCCTCTTTTGCTTTCGAGAGATGGAAAGATTTCGATCAAGAGCTGTTGAGTTCCATCCTGGACGAATGGGAAGAAAAACCATTCGATCATCCCGTTGTGGGGATGGATATATCCCCAAAGGCGATAGTTGCAGCCAAGAAAAATGCAGAATATGCAGGTGTTTTGAAGGATATTTCTTTTGTTGTATCCGATATATCTGACGTCTTACCGGAGCAGGTTCCGGCTGTATCTCCGGGAGAAGAGCCGCCGATGCTTATGACAAACCCTCCGTATGGAGAGCGGCTTCGTCCGGAAGATCTCGAACAGACATACAGTGTACTCGGCTCTAAACTCAAGCATATCTTTACAGGGTATCGTGCGTGGGTTATCTCTTCATCCAAGGAGGGGTTGTGGAAGATCGGTCTTAAACCATTTTTCAAAGAGGTGCTTTTCAACGGTTCTTTGGAGTGCGAGCTGAGAGGCTATGAGACATTTTCGGGAAAGAGAAGCGAGTTTTTGGAAAAGTCTCCCGAAAAACCATCTCGAAAATCTTCTAAGGAGTCGGAGTTCAAAACCAGAGGCTATTCCGTTTCAAGAGGAAAGTCTTCCGGAGATGGTGAGAAAAGCGGAAGAAGAAAAGGCGATTTCAAGAAGCGGGAAGAGGGAGAGAAGAGAGCATTTAAGCCTCGTACTTTTGCTGCCAAAACAGAGAAGAAGAGAGAAGAACCGGAACTGTCTCGCTCCGAAAGAGAGATAGAAGAGTTTCGCAGAGAGTTCAGACCTCGTAGGATAGCTCATTTCGATGACGAGAGACGCAGAGCACCCAAGAGAGAGAACGAAGTGCGCTTCCGTCCTCGCCGAAAACATATACAGGAAGAGAAAGAATAACAGACAAGTCATATATCCAAACATTTTAAGAGAAGATGAAAAAGACCCTGAGCGTATCTCTACTTTTGATACTGCTTTTAGGCGGAAAAGCCACAGCACAGATGAAAACGTTTACGTTGGATCAACTTATTCCGGGAGGAAAAGAGTCTCACACGATAGTGCCGGAAAGTACAGCACGTCCCCTGCTTACCAATACTCATTTTATCTACGAGAAAGATAGTATATGGGTAGCTGCTCCACTTTCTGATGTGAGCAAACATCGACCATTCCTGACCCCCGACAGCTGGAAATCTTTGACTGGGGAAGAGGAGATGCCGTATGCCATCTCCCCAGGGGCAAAAGGCTCTTATCTCATAGCATATCACCCCTCTTTCGTTTATCATATCTCCAATGACGGGAAACAGATACTGGCAAAGTACAAGAGTGTGCCGGGAGGGGATAAGCTCTATCACTCAACAGAGAAGGGCGCAATATCTCAGAGTGCCAACCATAAAGTGTATATCATCCACCCCGATGCCGAACCACAAGAGATCACCCCGGATGGATCGCGAGAAGTGGTCTATGGTGAGGTGCCTCATCGTAACGAGTTCGGAATAAATGATGGTATGTTCTGGTCTCACGACGGACGTCTTCTTGCTTTTTACAGAATGGATCAGAGTATGGTTACAGACTATCCGTTGGTAAATACGGCAGCAAGAATATCGGAACATACTCCCATAAAGTATCCCATGGCAGGGATGGCAAGCCATCATGTTACGGTAGGAATATATGACCTTGAAAGCCAAAAGACCATCTACTTAAAGACCGGTGCACCGGAGGACAGATATTTTACCAATCTTGCCTGGAGCCCGGATGACAGATACCTTTATATAGATGAGGTGAACAGGGAACAGAACCACTGCTCTTTGGTGATGTATGATGTCCGTACTGGAGAAAAGGTGAGAGAAATCCTTCAGGAGACTCATCCAAAGTATATAGAGCCTTCAGATCCTATTATCCCTCTGAATAGCAAGAAACAGGACAGCTTTCTTAGACTTTCCCGAAACAACGGATTTAAGCATCTTATCCTGTTTACCAAGAATGGAGCTAAGAGCAAACAACTTACTAAAGGAGAGTGGGAGATTACCGATTTTCACGGATTGTCCGCAGATCATAAGTATGCCTACTTTACCTGCAATATCAATAATCCGACGGAAAGACAAGTTGCTCGTGTAGCCATCCCGAGTGGAAAGATGGAGCTGATCACTTCCGTTCCTGCATATCATACTGCTCTATTCAATCCGGGACTTACGGCAATCTTCGACCGATTCTCTTCTCAAACTATTCCCGGTCAGGAAGATATTTATACACTCAAAGGTAACAAGTGGAAAAAAGAGACATTCTTCAAGAGTGAGAACCCTATCGCAGATTTTCGCTTGCCCAATGTAGAAAGAGGTATCATAAAAGATGCTTCGGGGAAGTATGACCTTCACTATAAGATCACTTATCCTAAAGACATCAAACCAGGGGAGAAGCTTCCTACAATTGTTTATGTATATGGAGGTCCTCACGCCCAACTTGTAACAAATTCATGGAATAGCCTGAATCGTGGATGGGATATATTCATGGCACAAAATGGATATGTTGTATTTACGGTGGATAGTAGAGGTTCAGCCAATAGAGGATTGGAGTTTGAAAACGTTACGTTCAGACGACTTGGAGAAGTAGAGATGGCAGATCAGATGAAAGGTGTGGAGTATCTTCTTTCTCTTCCTTTCGTCGATCCGGATAGGATTGGAGTACACGGCTGGAGCTATGGAGGGTTTATGACTACAAATCTTATGCTGACACACTCGGATATCTTTAAGGTGGGTGTTGCCGGTGGACCGGTCATGGATTGGTCTATGTACGAAGTGATGTATGGGGAGCGTTATATGGATACACCTCAAAGCAATCCGGAAGGATACAATGCCAACAATCTTCTTAAAAGAGCCGGCGATCTTAAAGGCAGGCTACTCCTTATACATGGAGACCTTGATCCTACCGTGGTTTGGCAACACAGCATACAATTTGTACGAGCAGCAGTAGATGCCGGAACATATCCGGACTACATGGTCTATCCGGGACATGAACACAATGTTCGAGGTTCTCAAAGAGTACACTTGTACTTTACGATCTCCAGATATTTTGACGATCATCTTAAAAATATACGGAAATGAGTCAGGCAAAAACAAAGCATAACATACTTGTTCTCGGTAGTGGAGGAAGAGAAGATGCTCTTGCATGGAAGCTGAGACAAAGCTCTTTGGCAGATCATCTCTACCTTGCTCCCGGAAATGGAACGGAAAGAAACGGTATAGAGAAGTTGGGCATAAAGCTTTCCGACTTTAATGCCATCTGCTCTGCTATACAAGAGAAGGATATTGATGTTGTGGTCATAGGTCCAGAGCAACCTCTTGTGGATGGTCTGGTTGACTTTCTCAAGGGGAAAAAAGAGCTTGAAGGGCTTCATATCGTAGGACCATCCGCTAAAGGTGCAATGCTTGAAGGGAGCAAAGATTTTGCAAAAGAGTTCATGCAGAAATATGGAATCCCAACGGCAAAGTATCTTACCGTAACTTCTGAAAACATAGCGCAGGGAGAAGCATTTTTAGCATCTCTTTCTGCTCCCTATGTACTAAAAGCAGATGGACTGGCTGCCGGTAAAGGGGTATTGATCTTATCTTCCTTAGAAGAAGCTCTTAAAGAACTTCGGGAGATGCTTACCGGAAAGTTTGGGAACGCCGGAAATAAGGTTGTGATAGAGCAGTATCTTTCCGGTATAGAGTGTTCCTGCTTTGTCTTGACCGATGGCAAAGGCTATATGTTGCTGCCTTATGCCAAAGATTACAAGCGTATCGGCGATGGAGATAAAGGCCTCAATACCGGAGGGATGGGTGCTGTGTCTCCCGTTCCATTCCTCTCTTCGGAACTCAAAAAGCGTATAGAGGAACAGGTGGTATGCCCTACCATAGAGGGACTCAACCGAGAGGGGTTGGACTATAAGGGCTTTGTTTTTATCGGCTTGATGATCTGTGAGGGGAAAGACCCTTATGTGATAGAGTACAACTGCAGAATGGGAGATCCCGAAACGGAAGTGGTAATGCCGAGAATTGGAGAAGATCTTCTGCCACATCTTATCAAACTGAAAGACCAAACGTTGTCTTCCGGATCATTGGAAGAGATTGCGGAGTATGCCACCACTGTTGTCATGACCAGCGGGGGGTATCCGGAAGAATATAAAACAGGATACGAGATTGCCGGAATAGAGTCGGCAGAAAATGGAGACGGAGTGGTTGTCTTCCATGCCGGTACTAAAGGAGCAGACGGTAAACTTCTATCTTCAGGAGGACGAGTGTTGGCATGTACCGGCATAGCCCCTACGCTTCAGAAGGCATTGGATAAGAGCTATCGAGCCACATCGTTAATCTCTTTTACAGACAAGTATAATAGATCCGATATAGGAAAAGATTTGATACCTTGGACATAACAAACATCGCTTTACCGGCACAAAAAGCTTTAGAACAGATTCGTTTTTGCTTTTCTACTTACGAGTTTCTTACTCCGTGGGTGCTTGGTATTGTGTTTGTTTTGACCCTGTTTTTTGTGCGCCGGCACGGACTGATATACTACGGAGGACGCTCTCAGGCATTTGTCGTTCCTCTGTTGTTTACACTCCTTGCCGGTGCTGTTTTTAGGGATATTTCGGTCTGGACTCTCTCTTTATTGAGTACATATCTTCTACTCTTCTTTGTAGAGATAGGTCTGAATAGTTATGGCCGCAAGCAGAGAGTAGTTGCGATGTTTGACACGGGAATCTTCATTGCCCTGCTTGCTCATATCCATCCGGTCTTCTTTATCCTGCTTCCTATTATTTTTAGGGTACTTAGGCGATTGGAACTTCTGCATAAAAAACAGATAGGGGCACTTATTTTGGGGATCTTCTCCATATTTTGGTGTTCTGCTCTGATTATATATATCTTCTCCGGTATAGAGGTTCTAAAGGATAGTGTAGTTCATTACCTTCTTTTACCGGGCGATTTAGTGAAGAATCTCCAATCCTACCGGATATTTTCTCAACAGTTTCTCTTGAGGGAGCTTCCTCTGATTGCGCTTATCATTATGATAGTGGTGCAAACAACCGGAATGCTGCCAAGATCTTTGGAGAGACAGCGGTTTACCATTGATATACACATTCGTTTGGTTATCCTTCTCTATATCGCTCATCTCCTTTATGAGCCTGAGGGGGCATCTCTATACCTTTGCTGTGCCTTCTATATCTCTATACTTTCGGGATATTGTCTGACCCAAGCGAAGGGTGTGATCTTACGCAGTTTGATACTGCTGCCATATCTCTTTTTGCTTTATTCGAGCGTACAAAATTTATTGAATACAACATGGACTTTCTCATAGAATACGGATACTTGGGAGTATTCATTGCTGCATTTCTTGCAGCTACTATCCTGCCCTTTTCGAGCGAGGTGGTACTCTCCGGAGTATTGCTTGCCGGTTCGGACTATTGGATGTGCATTGTTGCTGCAACCCTGGGTAATTGGCTTGGAGGTATGAGTTGCTATTGGCTTGGAGCGCAAGGGAAGAAGGAGTGGATTATTAAGTATCTTCGAGTAAATCCGCAACGTCTGGAGAAGATAACTACATGGCTTCAAGGTCGAGGCAGTTGGATGGGCTTTTGGGCATTTCTACCCGGAGTGGGAGACTTTTTTGCAATAGCTCTTGGTCTTCTTCGTGCCAATGTTTGGAGCGTTGCGCTGTTTATGCTTGCCGGAAAACTTGTGCGTTATCTGGTTTGGCAGCAGATTGTAGACTTTTTTGTTGCCCTGTTCTAAACAAGGCATTAACACATACTTATACTTTAACAATAACACTCTTATGAAAAGAAAGATTGCATTATCTCTACTCGCCGGTTTAGGCTTGAGTGCTTTTGCTTCTGCTCAAGAGGCTCCGATGTGGGTGCGTCAAACGGCACTTTCTCCCGATGGTCGGACCATTGCATTTACTTACAAGGGGGATATTTTCACTGTCCCTGTTTCCGGAGGACGCGCCACACAGATTACCTCCAATCCCTCTTACGATACAGCTCCGGTATGGTCTCCGGACAGCAAGAACCTTGCATTTGCTTCGGATCGTGAGGGCGCGATGAATGTCTATCTTACTACTTCGCAAGGAGGACAGGCCAAACGCCTTACGTTTAACTCTTCTTCGGAAATTCCTGTTGCTTTTGACGGCAATCATAACGTTATTTATCGTGCCAATATCCGTCCTGCAAAAGAGGTCGGACTGTTCCCAACGGGAGTCTTTTCTCAGCTTTATACTATTCCTGTTACAGGAGGTAGAGCCAAGATGTTCAGTGCCATTACTATGGAAGAACCATCTATCAGAGATGGAAAAATCCTCTATACAGATAGAAAAGGGTATGAAGATCCATTCCGCAAGCATCACACCTCATCTGTAACGAGAGATATTTGGCTTTACAGCAAAGACGGAGGGTATAAGAAGATCACATCTTTTGCGGGAGAAGACCGTAATGCACAGTGGGTGGCAAATGAAGATGCTTTCTACTATACATCCGAGCAGGATGGAACACTCAATATCTACAAGCGTGCACTCGCCGGAGGAAAGGATGTTCAGCTTACCACGTTTAAGCATCATCCTGTGCGCTATATGTCTGCAGACCGCTTGGGCAATCTCTCTTTCTCCTGGAATGGCGAACTCTATTATATGCCTGTGGGTGGGCAGCCTCGAAAGGTTGATATTGAGATCGTAGCGGACTATACAACTCCGGAAGTGCAGCATTTTAATCTCTCATCCGGTCTCAGCAGTATGGCACTTTCTCCGGATAATAAAGAGATCGCAATGGTTGTTCGTGGAGAGGTTTACGTAACATCTGTAGACTACAAAACCACAAAGCGTATCACCAATACTCCTCAACAAGAAAGAAACATTACATTCAGTCCCGATGGCAGAAAGATTGTTTATGCTTCCGAACGCAACGGCAAGTGGGATCTTTTCATGACAGAACTGGTCCGTAAAGATGACAAGAGCTTTACTTATGCCAGGGAGTTGAAAGAGACTCAGTTGACAGATAGTCCGTATCCCTCTTTTGATCCAAAGTTCAGTCCGGATGGAAAAGAGATTGCGTTTTTGAGAGATCGTTCTGCTATTGTGGTGCTTAATCTTGCCACAAATAAAGAGCGATTGATAAAGGACAAAGTGTTCGACTATTCCTATTCGGACGGTGATCAGTGGTTTGAGTGGAGTCCGGATTCCAAGTGGATTATAACGAACTATATCGGCGTTGGTGGTTGGAACAATAAAGACGTTGCTATCTTCAAAGCAGATGGTAGTGGAACGGTACACAACCTTACTGAGAGTGGTTACTCTGATATCAGAGGACGATTTGTACTTGGAGGTAAAGCGGTTCTTTTCTCTTCGGACAGATCCGGTTATAGAAGCCATGGTAGCTGGGGAGCAGAGCGAGACATCTATTTGATGTTCTTGGATAGAGAAGCGTACGATCAGTTTATCCGTTCTAAAGAAGAGCGCGAATTGGCAAAGACAGAGATTTCTGATGTCGATAAGAAGAAAGAAGACGAAAAGAGTGCGGATAAGAACAAAAAGTCCAAAGCCAAGAAAGACGATAAAGAGAAGAAGACCGAAAAGCCTTTGGTATTCCAGCTTGAAGACAGAGATTATCTCACTGTTCGTCTTACCAGAACGTCCGGAATGCAGACAGATTATGTTATAGAGCCAAAGGGAGAAATCCTTTACTATATTGGTCTTGTAGACAATGCGTTCAATCTGTACGAAATCAATCTTGTCGAAGGTTCTACCAAAGTACTTATCCCCAACATCGGATCCGGTTCTCTGTTCATGGGTAAGAATGGTACCACTCTCTTTGTGGCTACTTCTTCCGGTATCAAGAAGATCGACGGAACCAAGCAGACTCCTGTAACATTCTCTGCGCCATACGAACTTCGTAAGACACAGGAGCGTGAGTATATTTACCGCCACATGGTACAGCAGGTACAGGATAAGTTCTACGACGTCAATCTTCATGGCGTGGATTGGGCAATGTACTCTGCGAACTATGGAAAGTTCTTGCCTTACATCAACAACAACTACGACTTTGCCGAGCTGATGTCCGAAATTCTTGGCGAGCTCAATGCTTCTCACACCGGTGCAAGATACGGAGCTCCCGTCTCTGCACAGATTACGGCAAGTCTTGGTCTGTTCTATGACGAATCTTATACAGGCGACGGGCTCAAGATTGCAGAGGTAATGCCGGGCAGTCCTCTCAAGAATGCAGCAAGCAATGCCAAGCCCGGAGCTATCATCGAAAGCATAGATGGCGAAAAGATCCTACGCAATGTTCCGATAGAGCACTACTTCAACGGCAAAGTCGGAAAGCGCGTACTTCTTACCATCAAGAATCCAAGTAGCGGAAAGGTCAAAGTCGGAAAGCACGTACTTCTCACCATCGAGGATACAAAGAGCGGAAAGGTAACGGAAGAGTACGTCCGTCTCATCTCACAATCGGCAGAGAACGGACTTCTATACAGACGCTGGGTAGAGAAGCGTGCCGAAATGGTCAATAAATGGTCCGATGGACGCATCGCTTACATCCATATTCAGGGGATGAACAGCCCGTCGTTCCGCAAGATGTACAAGGAGCTTTTGGGTAAATATCGTCATTGCGATGCCGTTATCGTGGACACCCGCTTCAATGGTGGCGGCTGGCTGCATGAAGATTTGGCTATCCTTTTGAGCGGAAAGGTTTATTCCCGATTCACGCCTCGTGGCACATATATCGGCTCCGATCCTTTCGCTCAGTGGACCAAGCCGTCTGCCGTACTCATGAGCGAGGGCAACTACTCCAACGCTCACGGCTTCCCTTATGTCTATAAGACGCTCGGATTGGGTAAGCTGATCGGTGCGCCCGTACCGGGAACCATGACTGCCGTATGGTGGGAAAGCCAGATAGATCCTACTTTGGTCTTCGGTATTCCGCAGGTAACATGCTCCGATTTGGATGGCAAACCGCTGGAAAACGTACAGCTCGAACCGGATGTTTTGGTTTATAATACACCGGAACAATACCTTGTCGATGACGATCAACAGCTGCGTGCAGCAGTGAAGACTCTCCAAGAGCAATTGAATAAGAAGTAATACTTTCGGTCATTACTTATCTGAAAAAGCACCTAAGCTTTCAAACGAAAGCTTAGGTGCTTTTTATCGTTCTTCGGAATGGTAATTACCGTTCTCCAATTTAGTAATTACCATTTCTCGGTTTAGTAATTACCGTTCTCCAATTTAGTAATTACCATTTCTCGGTTTAGTAATTACCGNTTACCATTTCTCGGTTTAGTAATTACCGTTCTCCAATTTAGTAATTACCATTTCTCGGTTTAGTAATTACCGTTCTTCAATTTAGTAATTACCATTTCTCGGTTTAGTAATTACCGTTCTCCAATTTAGTAATTATCGTTTTTCAAGTTGATAATTATCTCCAAAATAAATGCTACATTGCTTCCGTTTATAAACATTATATCGTTACCCCAATTTTTCATCATGAAATCTCGTATTACTCTCCTTGTTCCCGCAGTTTTGCTATGGCTCTTCTTGGCAAAATGGCACACCGTATCCGCACAAGTATTGCATCAAAGCTCCCCGAATGCCTACGAATGGCGTGGCTGCATGATAGATGTTTCGCGTCATTTCTTCGGTGTGGATGTGCTGAAAAAGCAGATAGACATCCTCTCCTACTACGGCATCAACCGCCTGCATCTGCATCTGACCGATGCCGGAGGCTGGCGTTTTGTATTGTCCGGATATCCTCGTCTGACCGAGCTGTCGGCATGGCGTACCGAAAGCGACTGGGACAAGTGGTGGGGAGAAGGGGATCGCCGATACCTCCCGGAAGGAACACCCGGCGCCTATGGCGGATATTACACCGAGGCCGAACTGAAAGCCCTCATCGCTTATGCCAATGAACGAGGCATCATGATCGTTCCCGAAGTGGAGATACCGGGGCATAGCGAAGAGGTGATGGCGGCTTATCCGGAGCTGAAGTGCGTTGGGAACGATGGGGCGCAGGCAGACTTCTGTGCCTCCAATCCTGCCTGTTACAAGTTCATAGACCATCTCATAGACGAGGTCGTGAGGATCTTTCCTTCGGATTATATCCACATCGGAGGCGATGAAGCGGGCAAGACACACTGGCGCACCTGCTCCCGTTGCCGGGAGATGGCTTCACGGCTGGGGCTGAAAAGCACCGACGAACTCCAAGACCATATCGTAAGCTATGCCATGCGTCGTGTCACGGCTCACGGTCGTAAGCCTGTCTGCTGGGACGATGCCCTGTGCGACTCTCTCCCCGATGGCAGTATCGTCATGGTTTGGCGCGATGTCAAGCAGGTACAGCGTGCATTGGAAAAAGGTTATGACGTTATTTTCTCCCCGTCGCAATATTGTTATCTGGACTATGCACAAGATGCACCACAGTCTCAACCCCGATCTTTCGGAGGCTATCTCCCCTTGAAACGTGTCTGGGAAATGGAGCTGCCGAAAGGAATACTCGGCGTGCAGGGAAACCTTTGGACGGAATACGTAGCTACACCTCAGCATCTGGAGTATATGCTCTACCCTCGTATGCTCGCGATTGCAGAGGTCGGACGTCTGGGAGATAAGCGTCCGCCGTATGAGGTGTTCAGAGCTTGGGCGTTGGAACAAACAGAGCATCTGCGCCGAAACAACGTGAATACATTCGACCTGAAACATGAGCAAGGCGATCGTCCGGAGACTCTTCAGCCTGTCGTCCACAAGGCCTCGGGGGCGAAGGTCATCTATCACAAACCTTTCTATCCTTCCTATAATGCCGGCGGCGAACAGGCTTTGGTAGACGGACTTCGCGGTAACTGGCAGCACGGCGATGGACGTTGGCAGGGTTTCCTGGGAGAGAATTGTCTCGACCTTACTCTTGATCTTGGGAAAACATCTACACTACAATCCATCGGAATGGACTTCCTCCAAGCGGATGTCGCAGGGATCTATCTGCCAAAAGAACTCTGTATCATGGCTTCGACAGATGGGAAAAACTTTGTGGAAATCTTCCGAAAAGAGCATCCGAAAGAGCCTCGAACAATCTCTTTCATAGAGCATTGGAGGTGGGAGGGGAAGGTTAAAGCTCGTTACCTGCGTATTATTGGCAAGGCAGGAAGCAGGGGTGAGTGGATCTTTACGGACGAAATCGTCGTGCGCTGATTGGCTCGGCGATATTTGCTCACAAGATTTGCACCATTTTTCTTGTGGAAAAGCGGGTACAGAGGCTCGGCTGAAAAGAGCTTCTGATGGGATGGAATATATAAAAATGACCTCCTCCGAAGCTCCTGAAAATCTCTTCTTTTTTCTCTTTTTTCATTATGGAAGAAAAGCCGTAATGTCGTAAGCTCTTTTATCCCAAAGTGATACGGATTTTCTCGAATTTGGAAAAAATTTTTTCTCAGTCCGTTTGATGGGGCTTTTTCGCGTTAATAGGTGTAAATTTTAACACCTTTGTCTGTGAACGTTTCCTAATAAAGAAATTTGCCTTTTCAGAGGCATTTTAGGGTAAAAACAGGTAATCTGCTGATATTTAGTGTCTTGATTATTTTGGCTAAACACTTTAATCGAATCCGGTAAACGTATTAAATGAAATCGGTAAATACGTTTACCGACTTCGTTAAATACTTTAAGCCGACAAAATATACTGCTTTAGCGTTTTGAGTAAACCTGCATCAAAAATCGTGTTAATAAAACAGCCCGAATTTAACAGTTCGGTCANGACAAAATATACTGCTTTAGCGTTTTGAGTAAACCTGCATCAAAAATCGTGTTAATAAAACAGCCCGAATTTAACAGTTCGGTCATGCTCTGAAAACACTACCTCCGATCAAAATAGAGAGACCGAAAAAAGTGAGTATTTTTCGGGATGGAATATATAAAAATGAAGGGCGGTTTCGGGGGCTGAAAACTATCTCGGAAGATCGGATTGCTCTTCGCACGTTTTTTTCTTCTCCACTCTTTTGCGAGTGTATCTGCCTATGAGATCCGATGCGACAATCATAATGAAAACGATAACTCCTGAAGTGCGGGAGAGCCAACCCATTTCGATGATAAACCTTATTATTACAGCTATCAGTATTGTTACCATCAGGTAGGCGATTACGTACTTTGTTTTTTGTGTCATGATCTGTGTGGTCTTGTTGATCTTGGTGCAAATATACCCCAAATAGCCGTAAGAAGACCTTTGCATAGCAGCTTATCTGCTTCAAAGGTCTCTTTATGGTGTGCGTTAATCTGTATTTCAGACGGAGGATTTCCGGGCTGACGGCTCAAAAGAAACTGCACCCCGAAAGTTTTGTTCCTAACTTTCGGGGTGCAGCTTGGTTACCGGAGTCCGGTATTGTTATCTGTGGCGGGAGAAGATTATGCTTCTGCCGGTTCGAACATTTTCTTGAACTCTTCTGCCGTAACGTTCTTTTCTTCAAGTGTTACCTGGTCTTTCATCCAAGCGGCAAACTTGCTTCTCTCGATCTGATCGTTGATCTGGTTGCGGCTTTCAGGCTTTTCGATAAGCGTCTTGGCGTAGTTGGCAAGCACATCTTCGGGGATGTTGTTCATGCCATACTGTGCAAACTGCATCGCTGCCATCTGTTTTGCAGAGTTGAGAGTGTCTTCCTCTGTGGCTACGATATTATTTGCCGTAAGGATTGCATCTCTGTAAATGTAGCTCTTGATGTCTTCAAAGAAGCGAGGCATAGACTTTTCAAACTCTTCGTCCGTCATCTTTGCTCCCTGCTCGGTAGTCTTGTACCACTTCTTGAGGAGTTCTTCATCCAGTGCGATGGTGTTTGCCTTGTGCTCTTTGATGTAAGACTCTGTATCGAGTTGGAACTTATACATGGAGTCGTTCTCGTTTTGTCTGCCGTAGATCTCTTTCAGCTTTGCACGCATTTCGTCTTCGCTCTTCACTTCACCCTCTCCGAATAGAGCATCGAAGAAGTCTTGGTTGAGTTCTGCCGCTTCACTGCGAGTAATCTTTTGGATCTCGAAGCTGAACTTGGATTGGTTGCCTTCCACCTCTTCTTTCTTAAGACCGAGAAGTGAAGCAAACTCTACTGTGCTACCGAAAGCAACCGTAGGGTCGAATACTATGACACTGTTGAGAGATGAGCCGATGAAGAGTTTTTGCTGTTCTTCATTCTTGATCATGGAGACAAGAAGCATGGCATTCTCTTCCTTGCGCAATCCGCCTTCGAGAGGCTTACCGTCTGCGTCAAGCTCGCATACTGTTCCGCGAATGATGTCGTTTACTTCCACCACTTCTGCATCTACGTAGCGAGGGTTGGACTTAAGTATCTCTTGGATGCGAGCATCTATATCTGCATCTGTAAGCTCTATGTTGTAGTATGGCAGCTTGTCTTCTTTTGTGGGAAGATTGGTTACTTCCGGACGAAGAGCCACTTCAAAGTCGAGTGCGAAAGTCTCTTGCTTCTCAAAGTCGATAGCAGGAGTGCTGTCCGTAACCATGGGTTGTCCGAGCACTTTAAGCTCGTTTTCTCTCAAGGCTTTATCTACTCCTTCGCTGATTTGACGTTGAACTTCTTCTACTTTGGCAGACATACCATAGAGCTTTTGTACCATTGCCATAGGCACTTTACCCTTGCGGAAACCTTGGAAGTTACCGTTGTTCTTGATCTGCTTAAGGGCTTTTTCTACTCCCGGTTTGTAGTCTTCCGGAGTGATAACCACTTCAAAGATGGCTTTGATACCGCTCTTCTCTTTTATTGTTATGTTCATACTCTTATATGATGTGTTTTAATATCCTACTTTATTGAAGCTTACAAAATTAGTGCTATTATTTCATCCGACCAAAAATGGCAGGACGGGATAAGTTATTTTTGAAACTCGACATCTATAATAACCAATTCGCTACGTGTGCCGACACGGAATGGAGAGCCGGCTACTCCATATCCGGAAGAGACCACCACCGTGGTATTGCCGTACCGTGAAATGCCTTCGATCTGCTTGAAAGCAAGCTGTACGAGAAAGCGGAAAGGTATAAACTGTCCGCCATGAGTGTGTCCGAACATTGCAAGATCTATGCCCAAACTCTGAGCTTCGTCTATTTGACGGGGCTGATGATCGAGTAGCAGCAGGGGTTTATTGCGGTCTATGCGATAGCGCATTGCCAGATCGGAGAAAGAGGCACGCCCGTCGGGGTTGTTGTGATCATCCCTTCCGAGCAGCTGTATATCCGTACCGGGAAGAGTGATGAGAGAGTCTATCAGAAGCGTTCCTGCATCTCGAAGCCAAGCCTTTTTGCCCTCGACATCGCCTCTGTATTCGTGATTTCCCATTACGATATAGGTGCCGTACTTGCTGTTGATGGATTTCAGGGTCTCTTTTACGCCCTCTTTCTCTCCATATCTCAGGTCATAATCGAAGATGTCTCCGCCGATGAGAAAAATATCGGGCTTCTCTGCTTCGACCATTTTAGCCATACGTTCTATGCTGCTTAAGCCCATGATCTCTCCGATGTGAGGGTCTGTCACCAAAGCTATGCGGAGCTTCTCTTGTCCGGGGGAGGGCTTTGCAATCTTCACTTCATATCGTGAGACAATCGGCTCCATCGTATTACGGTAGCCTTTGTTGCACGCCAGTACGAGGAGCAGAAGAGACAGGAGCATCATGTAGCCGTACCACCGCTGTTTGTTTTCAGCGGAGACGTTCCACCTCTTGCGGAACAGCAGAAGCGCAATGCGCGTTCCCAAGCCTATCAGAGCAATGATGAAGCTGTATATGAGAATGATAACGTAGTAGTTGTTAAGGAAATACATGATCTGCCCGAAGCTCTCCCATGGTATGGATTTACGAGCAATATATACTCCGAGGAAGAAAAGATACATCAGGATAAGAAGTGCCATGATCACCTTTCCCCATTTTGTTTTTTTGAGAGAGGTCTGATTCACTTTGTAGAGCAGGTATAACATGATGAGAGTCTGCCCTACAATGGACATGAGGAATACTTTCATAAAGCCGGTTTGATGCGTTTGTTATAGTGGTACAAGTACACAAAAAAAGCTGTCATCGCTGCCAGTATGTCGGATATGGGGAGTGAAAACCATATTCCTTTGAGTCCCAAAATGGGAGGGAGCAGCAATAACAGCGGAATTAAATAGATAATCTGACGGGTAAGAGAGAGAAGCATGGAGACTTTTGCCCTGCCAATGCTCTGGAAGTACTGCGTTGTGGTGATCTGAAAACCGACAACGGCAAAGTGAAAAGTACATACCCGGACAGCATATATAGTGAGATCCATGAGTTTGGGATCGGATGTAAAGCCTCGAACGATGAGATTCGGAGCGAAGACACCCAATAGTCCGCCAACAAGACCAATGCTCATATTCAAACCGAAAGATCGCCACGAAGCCTCTTTTACTCTGTGGTAGAGTTCGGCACCATAGTTATAACCGACAATCGGCTGCATACCTTGAGAAACACCCAAGCACAGCATCAGGATAAGCATAGCGAAGCTGCTCAGTATGCCATACGCCCCCACCGCATAGTCTCCTCCGTACTGCGCCAAACTTTTATTGAGAATCACGGTGATGAGACTGCCGGTCAGCTGCATGGAGAAAGGTGCCATACCGATGGAGAGGATGGCGATGATGTGTCTCTTTTTGAGTTTGAAGTTTTTTATGCGAAGCTGTATGTTGCTATTTTTACTCAGGAAGTGAGTAACGACGAAGCACATACTGATAAACATGGATATAACGGTAGCCCAGGCAGCTCCTGCTATTCCCATGTCGAAGACAAAGATAAAGATCGGATCCAGAATAATATTCGATATGGCTCCGATAAGCATTGTCGTCATGGCTTTGGAGGGATAGCCTGCCGCTCTCATTACCGCATTGTAGCTGAAAGCAATGTTTGCAAAGATATTGCCGGGCAGTGCTATTATGAGATATTCGCGAGCATACTTCAAGGTCTGATAGCTTGCGCCGAAAGCCAAAAGGAGATCGTCCAGATAGATGAGACAGAGCAGTGTGGCCGGAAGACTGATCAGGAGCGTGAGGAGAAAAGCATTGCCCAAAAGCTCTTCCGCTGTCTCTCTTTTTTTTGCTCCGAGCAAAATGGAGACCCTTGCAGATGCTCCCGAACCGATGAGCATTCCCATAGCCTGAAGGAATATGATGATGGGAAATGTTACAGCCAGTCCGGATATTGCCAAGCTGCCGACACCATTTCCGATAAACATTCTATCCACGACATTGTAAAGCGAGTTTACCATCGTTCCAACCACAGCCGGAACGGCAAACTGCCTTAGTAGTCGTCCTACCGGAAGATGCTCCAATGCTTCGCTTCTTTTGTCCATCACTTTTATCCTTTCTGTTCGGGAACGGCTCTTGATGCGTTGATTTAACCCTTTCGTGCTATCTCATCGATGCTTTTTTCGTTGAGTATTGTAATCTCCCGACCTTCCATTTTTATGAGACCTTCTTCTTCAAATGCATTGAGAGTACGTATTGCATTGCTGATGGTCATGTTGGAAAGTTCGCCCATATCCTTTCTGGTCGGATTGATATTCAAAGAACCGTTCGGCTTGAGTCCGTACATCTCTTTCAGTAACAGCAGTCCTTCTGCCATGCGTGCGCGGGATTGCTTGACCAGCAACCCTACCGATCTTCTGTCGCTTAAGAATATGTCCCGATAGCTTTCCAGCATCAGCCAGTAGCTTACTTTGGGATTTTCTCTTGCAATATCCTCCAAGACGGTCAAAGGAAATTTATAAACAAGGCTTGCACCCACAGCAGAGATGCGGACTGCACTCGGCTTTCCCATAAAGAAAGTGCGATACCCGAAAAGCTTCCCCGGACAGATAAGGTTGACGATATGCCTTCTCCCCCCGTAAGATTCCATTGTTACTTTTACCTGTCCTTGAATAAGGATATAGCAATACTCCGGTATCATCCCCTCTTCGAGTAGTATCTCTTTCGGGGCTACCTGTTCAAAAGCAGAGTAGATCTGAAAAAATTCTTTCTCATTCTGAGCCAATAATTCCCACAAGTGTGGAATCATGGTAGAGATATGCGGATGCTTTTCTTTTGGAATCATGTTGTGGAAGATATATGTAAGGAATCAAAAAAGAAGAGTCCAAAGTTACGAAAAAAGTCTATTGCTTTCTGATTCTGGCGCTTTCTCTCTTCATCTGGCAAGCGTTAGGTGCTTATAAAAACCAAAGAGAGGCAGAATTCTCCCGAATTCCACCTCTCTTGGTGATTCGCCTGGGGCTCGAACCCAGGACCCCATCCTTAAAAGGGATGTGCTCTACCTACTGAGCTAGCGAATCCCACCTGTCAATTATGAAAATCAAATGAAAAACTAGCGCATGAATCACTTCATTGCAGCGCAAAGGTAGAGAGAAATTTTTAATTCTCCAATACCTCTGCTTAAAAATCTATTTCTTTCGCCTTGTTTTCTTTACTATCTTACTCCAGAGCGGATCGGCTTTCTTCTGTTCAAGTTCAAGATTTTCCACCGGTTTGCCCACGATATATTTCATGTGGAAGGTGTACAGAATCATTGTTGCAGGGAGAGCGATCACCATTCCAAGCAGTCCGAACAGGTAGCCGAATATGGATAGTGAAAGGAGAATAACGGCAGGTTTCATTCCCATGGTCTTTCCCATGATGCGCGGAGTGAGGAACGTATCCTGGATAATCTGTACCAGAAGAAGTATGCCCAAAGATATTGCGAGGACTATGCCCAGATGCTGACCCGTCTCTGCGCTATGCAGCATTGAAAGAAAGACGATAGGAAGCAGTCCCAATATTTGCAGATATGGAACCAGATTCAGCAATCCGATCAGCATACCCAGTAAAATACCGAGAGGAAGCCCTTGTATGGAGTAGCCTATGGATAGCAACACGCCCACGCAAAGAGCTATAAGGGATTGTCCTTTGAAGTAGTTGGTCAGGTAGTATTCCACGTTGTGTCCCATTTCTACCACGAACGGCTTCAGATGATCCGGTATCAGCTTCATGAATCCGGCATTTAGCCTTTCGTAGTCCAGCATGATAAAGATGAGGTAGAGCAGGAACAGGAAGACCACTGTCGTACTCATGATGATGGAGAATGTGCTTGCAAGGATAGAGACGGACTTGCTCAAGAACTGTTGGAGGGTCTTTATCAGGTTCTCCATATTGAACTCGTTCATCACCGAAGCCACATCGGGATACTGCTCCAGCTGCTCTACCACACTCGGTGGAAGGATGCTCTTTAAGGCTTCAAACGAAGCATACGTCTGGAGTAACTCCCATGCTTTATTCGCTTCTGCCGTTAAAGAGGGCCATATAGCTATGATTATTCCCGAAATTGTTCCCCCAACAAGGATCAGAACCGTAAGTACCGAGAGAGCCCGTGAGCGTATTTTGAGTTTCTTCTCGAAGAAGTAAACCAACGGCATAAGCAGATGTGCGATGATCCATGCCAGTATAAAAGGGATCAATATGCCCGATAACTTTTGGAACAGAAATATTCCCAACGCCGCAAACAGTACGGAAAAGAAGATTTTAGATAGTCTGTCTAAGGTAAATGGCCTGTCGAAAAAGTCTTTAATCATATATTTTTCGGTCTTGTGTCTGTGTAAAACTTGATGTTTACAAAGATAAAAAATTTAGAATGATACCTTTTGTGCTACTATTCTTTCAGCTGCGTTAAATTTTGTTGCCTTTTTTACTGAGCTGTCTTAACAAGATTCACGCTCGAAATATCGGGTCGCGAGCAAAAGATAGCTATCTTTGAAGAAATGCGTAAAAAAGATTTAGACTTGTATGATTGGATTTCGACACCTCTTTACACTTATTCTTATCTCATTCGGATATGCTTCTGCTTACTCTCAGAGGATGCCTGCCTCATCTTCTGTTGCACCCCTAAAGAATGCTTTATTGGGTATAAGCGTAAGGGATGCCGATACCGGGAAAGAGATTTTATCTCAAAACAGCCATGTGCTGTTCACTGCCGCAAGTGTGATGAAAGTGATAACCACAGCTACCGCACTCGAAGTTTTGGGTGCGGATTACCGCTTTTCCACAGAGATCAGATATACCGGAACCATAGAGAAAGGCGGCATCTTGAATGGAGATCTCTACATCATCGGGGGAGGAGATCCCTCTCTCGGCTCTCGTTTTCTCACCAATACACCTCAAGATACGCTTTTCTCTGCTGTGCTGAAAGAGCTTAAAGCACTCGGCATACGTCAGATTGTCGGACGAGTATTGGCTCCGGTATCCGAAGCAGACCTGTTCTCCATAAATCCGTACTGGCTTCACACCGATCTTGGCAACCATTATGCTCCTCACGTTTCTCGTCTTTGCCTCTATGATAATGCTTATTCCGTTACCGTGTACCGAGACAGACGGGATGTGAGAGTCTTTCCGAATGTTCCTGAACTGAATATCCGCCAAAGTTTTGAAGTGTCCGGCAGAAAGAGTACCGACAGTCTGCATATCACGGGGGCTTTGAACTCTTACGAAAGAACCGTTTACGGACTTTTTCCGGCAGATAAAGAGAGTGTAACCATACGTGGCAGCATCCCTTCTCCGGCACTTTTTGCTGCCCGAAGACTCACATCCGTCCTTCGGCAAAATGGTGTTTCCATTGCTCTTCCTGCAGATCAAACGATGGGCTTCCCCTCGGAAGCAACACTCTTGTACAGGCACCTCTCCCCAACACTTCTCGAAATAGCGAAGATCACCAATGTACATAGCCACAACCTCTTTGCCGAACAGCTTCTGCTCGCAATAGCTTCTCCCCAAGGAAAACACCTTGCCGGGCAAAATATTTTCCAGAAAGCTTTAGCTGATCTTGAAGCTTATTGGGCAGGTAGAGGTTTGTCGCTGAAAGAGGCAGACTTGATGGACGGCAGCGGACTATCGCCATACGGCAGACTATCTCCGGCATTCCTCTCCGAGCTGCTTGCCAAAGAGCATCGCTCTCCTCGCGGTGCGCTGTTTCGCAGTACGCTGCCATTCGTTGGGCAGGACGGTAGTGTAAAGAACTTTCTCAAGAATACTTCTCTTGCCGGAAAGGCTCAACTGAAAAGCGGATCCATGAGACAAGTGGTTACTTATGCCGGATATATTCCTTATAAAGGGAAGACTTATGCGGTCTGCATTATGGTCAATAACCACAACAGCACCTATCGCGCCACGAGAGATGTGGTAGGAAAGGTGCTGTTGAGTATGTTTCCGTGAGAGAGGATGGCTCCTACACGCTTTTAGTCTTAGTATAACTTTCTGCGATTGCCGAGGTCGTCGATGCTGTAAAATACGCCCCTTTCCACAAGGAGACCTTTGGTTTTGCCGGTCTGTTTCTTTTGACCATGTTTGAGGTCTATGTTGATCGCTTTGCCGTTGAACGTCGGAACAATATCCTCAACGACAGAGTGTCCGAACACCACCCTGTCTGCTCCGTAGCGGTTCAGTATTTCATCCAGCCGGTGCTGCTCTATCTTGGTGTATCTGTCCTTGTATGCCGATACAAAGCCTCTATACCAGAACACACCTTTAGCTCCTAACAGAAAGTTGGCTTTCGGATCTTCTCCGGGGTGTCCGTAGAGATCTTTTGTCTGATTGGCTCTTGATATTCGGTTTATATCCTCTATCGAGAGGTTGTGGTCCAATATTTCGGGTGAAAGACCGGCGTGTACAAAGAGGGTCGAACCTATCTTCATGATGCCGTTTTTGGTTTGAAGCCATCTGCCCAGCTCTGTCTCGGAAAAGATGTACCGCACTGCCTTTTTCGGATCGTCGTATCTGCTTATCTTCCGGGCTACGGCAACATACCTTTCGCGATTGTACCGGAACTTCCCCTGCATATTCATCAGCTCATGGTTGCCCAGTATGAAGTGTACCGCTCCACCTGCTTGTGCTGCCTCCTGTTCCAGTTTGTAGATCAGCCAGAGTACCGCTGTTACATTGTCGCCTCTGTCTACAAAGTCTCCCACGAGTACAAGATGTCCGTTCCCGAAGCTCCATCCGAACTCTCGGTCTATCACTCCGTTGCTTTGGAGGAAAGAGACAAATCCGTCGAAGTTCCCCTCGATGTCTGAGATTGCAACCAGCTTGTCCGGCATCGGTATGGTTCCGGGAGACATCTTGAAACCGGAACGAAGAAAGAGGTTGAAGTGGTCTCGATCCTCATTTTTTACCTCTACCCGTATCGGTCTGCTTCTGTCCACTTTTTCTTTGAGCAGGTTGTCCCGTGCATCTACTCTGTACAGTGTTTCTCCCACTATATAAGGGCCATCCACTCCATCAAGATCATCATCATCTTTGTCGTCCTCGTCGTCTCCATCGGGAGTGTTCGAGAAGAGAGCCGATGATGTCGGGCGGATGCCGGAAAAGGCATTGGGGGTTTGGATGGTACCGGACAAGATACATAGCAGTGCTATCCGGAAAATATTTTTAATGCTTTGTGCTATTTTCATTGCGGAATATGTGTTAATAACATTCTAATTCATAAGGCTTTGTATTAACGTAAAGCCACCGGATACAAAGCTACGAAACTTATTTTTATTTTGATGCAAGTTGGTTTGTTATAAGTTGTGTCTTAATGTATAATACTTTTGCCTTTTCAAAAAACTTTTTGAGACCATCTGCCGAAGAGATTTTTATATATTCCATACCGAGTGAAATGCCCCGAAAATTCCTGCTTCTATTTTGATCGGAGGAAGTGTTTTCAGAGCATGATCGAACTGTTAAATTCGGGCTGTTTTATTAACACGATTTTTGATGCAGATTCACTCAAAACGATAAAGCAGTATATTTTGTCGGCTTAAAGTATTAACCGAAATCGGTAAACGTATTTACCGATTTCATTTAATACGTTTACCGGATTCAATTAACGTGTTTAGAATTTTTGCTTATGGCGTTGAAAGATAGTGGTTTATCTATTTTGCCCTCTTTTTTGCTGTTTTTGGAGGCAAAATCCTATTAAGGCTTATTTACAGAAGTAGATGTTGAAATTCACACGAATTAACGCAAAAAAGCCCCATCAAACGGACTGAGAAAAAATTTTTCCCAAATTCGCGATCTTTTGTATCTCGTTGTATGTCATATTTTTGCGGATTTGTCTCTTGCCCGGAAGGGAAATGCGAGGAAGCCTCATGCCGCCTCTTTACCGGATTTTTTGCCATCCGTTTTTATATAAAAGCACCACACCGAGCAGGGAGAATATCATCAAGAAACACTCTGTTCTTGTTCTATTGCACCGAATAATGTAACTTTGTAATACTATGAAACGATGTTCTACTATGTATATCCTTATGGCGCTCATCATGGCTCTGCCTTTGCTGGGTAGTGTAGCTGTTGCGCAAGAATCAACCGACAAGAATCTGCCCGAATGGCAGGCGAATTTTAAGACCGGAGAAGGAGGTGTTAAACCTCATGCCGGACTGCTGCCATTTGCTACGGCAGAGCAGATAAAGAGATATGATCGAGAGGCTTCGCCCTCGTTCATGAGCCTGAATGGCAAGTGGCATTTCTCTTGGGTGCGTAACCCGGAGAAAGCACCGAGAGAATTTTATAAGGAGGATTATGATGTCTCCAAATGGGATCTTATCAATGTCCCGGGCAACTGGGAGAGACAGGGCTACGGGCTTCCCATTTATGTGAACGAGACATACGAGTTCGACTCTCCGCTCTTCTCATTCAAGAAGAATCCGCCCTATGTCCCGACTGAGGCAAACGAGGTGGGCTCTTATCGTCGCTCTTTTTCCGTTCCGTCTGCATGGAAAGGCCGGAGAGTACTGTTGAGGCTCGAAGGTGTATCCTCTTTCTACTACCTCTGGGTCAATGGAAAGAAGTTGGGATATGCGATGGACTCGAAGACTGCCACCGAATGGGATCTTACCGAGTATGTTCGCATTGGAGACGATAAGAGCAATACCATAGCGATAGAGGTGTACAGATGGAGCACCGGTTCTTATCTGGAGTGTCAGGATATGTGGCGTATCAGCGGGATAGAGCGTGATGTTTTTCTCTATTCCACGCCTAAAAGCTACATCAAAGACCTCTCTCTGAATGCTTCATTGGACAAAGAGCAGTACAAGAACGGTATCCTTGATGTGAGTGCCGAGCTGTTCAATAACAACAGAAGTGCTCTCGAACTCTCTTATATGCTTCTTGATGATAGTGGGGCTACGGTCGCTTCTTCTTCCGCGAGTATCAAGGGCAAAGGATCTAAGGCTGTACAGTTCCCGCAGGTCGTACTTCCGGATGTGAAAGCATGGAGTGCGGAGCATCCCAATCTCTATACACTCCGTTTAGAACTCAAGGATAAGAAAGGTACTCCGATCTATCAGACAGGAATGGAGATAGGTTTCCGTTCCGTAGAGGTTGCCGATGGGCTGTTAAAAGTAAACGGGAAACCGATACTTATAAAGGGGGTCAATCGTCATGAGCACTCGCAACGCGGTCGCACAATATCTCGTGAAGAGATGCTTCAGGATATACTCCTTATGAAAGAGCATAACATCAATACGGTAAGAAACTCGCACTATCCTACCGATCTTTACTGGTATCATCTTTGCAATCAGTACGGACTGTATGTGATAGATGAAGCGAACATCGAAAGCCATGGTATGGGCTACGGAAAAGAGTCGCTCGCTAAGGATGAACGCTGGATGGCTCACCACATGGCGCGGACCGAGAGAATGTATCACAGAACCAAGAATACTCCATCGGTTATCATCTGGTCGCTCGGTAATGAAGCAGGAAACGGGGTGAACTTTGAAGCAACATACAACTGGCTCAAGAAGCAAGATACTTCTCGTCCGGTACAGTACGAAAGATCCGAAGAGGCGTACAACACAGACATATACTGCCGAATGTATCGCTCACCGGAGCATATCGAGGAGTATGTAACAAGGGAAGACATCTACCGTCCATTCATTTTGTGTGAGTACGCTCACGCTATGGGTAACAGCTTGGGTGGCTTCAGAACTTACTGGGATGTCATTGAGAAGTATCCGAAAGCACAAGGAGGTTGCGTGTGGGACTGGGTGGATCAGTCGTTCAGAGAGGTCGATCCGAAGAGCGGTAAGAGTTACTGGACATACGGTGGCGACTATGGCCCGAAGAATGTTCCCAGCTTCGGGAACTTCTGTACCAACGGATTGGTTGCCGCAGACCGTACTCCTCACCCTCATTTGGCAGAAGTACAGAAGGTGTATCAGAATATAAAGAGCAGTCTGCTCTCTGCTTCTCCGAAAGAAGTCCGCTTGGAGGTACGCAACTGGTACGCTTTCACCAATACGAATGCCTTCCACGCCGAGTGGAATGTGCTCGATAGCGAAGGAAATATGCTTGTTCATGGCAAAGAGAATCTGGATCTCGCTCCCGATTCAAAAGGCGAAATGCGTATCGCTTTCGATAAAGAACTCGAAGGTGTAGGTGAAAGATTTTTCTACATAGAGTGGTGTGCTCCGGACGGAAAGAGGGTTGCTTACGATCAGTTTGCACTTCCTATTGCTCCGGCAAAGCCCTCTGTTCGCACTTTTGGTAAGGAGAAAGTGGAGTATCGCATAGATAAAACAACCGGTGCAATCTCTTCCTTGACATTGGATGGAGAGGAAATGCTGACCTCACCGATAGCCATATCGCTCTGGAGACCGCCTACGGATAACGACATTAGAGATGCTCATGGCAACCGTGCATGGCAATCTTCCGGAATAGATAGCCTGCAACAAAAGGTGGTTTCCGTTATTGCACAGAAAGACGGATCTACCATAGTGAATCTGGAACTACTGGGCAGAAGCGGTCAGAAACTCGGTTTTGCCGAACAAAAGATCAGTAAGGGTGCTCAAGGAGAGGTGAAAATATCCATCGTTTGGAAGCCTAACCAAGAAGTGTTGAAGGCTGTGGCTCGTTTGGGACTCGCCTTTACGATGTCCAAGGAGTTCCGCAACGTGAAATATTTGGGACGTGCTCCGTACGAAACATACGTGGATAGAGCAGATGCCGGTATCGTTCGGATAGACTCTCGAAGCGTTGATGAGATGTTCCACAACTATGTGCGTCCGCAAGCTACCGGTAACAGAACAGGCACTCGTTGGATGGAGATTGCAGATGGAAGCGGTAAGGGGTTGTACGTAAAAGCACTCGGTGAGGAGCTGTTCCAGTTCAGTGCTTATCCGTACAGCGACAGCTCTATCCGTAAAGCCACTCACCAACATCATCTGCCCGATGGAGAGGATGTAACAGTACACTTGGATCATCGCCAAATGGGTATAGGTACTGCAACATGCGGACCCGGTGTGAGAAAAGAGTTCTTAGTGCCGGTGGAAGAGACCGCTTTCGGCTTCGTCATACGTCCGTATAGAAAATAACAGGAAAAGACTCTGTAATCTACTGTATATGGAAACATGGATGATACTCTTAGGTATAGCGGTGATTACGGCTGTTCTGGTAGGAATACTGCTCAGGAGTAAACCTCTGTCTGAAGAGGAACGGGAACAGGAACAGAAGGAACGCCCGGAAGGCTGTTGCGGTATGCACCTGACGTGCATCAAGGATAGCCTTCACTCCGGAGTGAGTACCAAGATAGAGTATTATGATGATGAAGAGCTGGATAGATATGCCGGAATGGATCCGGCACTCTATACAGCGGAAGATGAAGATAGTTTCCGGGATGTCCTTTACACGCTCAAGCAAGAAGATGTTCCCGGATGGGCGAGGAGCATTCAGCTTAGAAACATCCCGCTCCCTGCTGTTATCAAGGACGAACTATTCTTGATCGTGAACGAAATGAGAGACTATTCCACTCTAGAAAACAGCTATACCCATCCCTCTGCCTGAGCATAACCGATAGCGTATGACCGATATTCTGCTGCATACGATAGCTGTGGCACTGCTGATCTCCGTACTCACGGGGATTATCGGCTCCTTTATGGTGGTTCGTAGAATGGTATTTGTCGGCGGAGGTATCACGCATGCCTCTTTCGGCGGACTTGGTCTGGGCTTCTTTTTAGGCGTAAATCCGATATATACGGCTGCTCTTTTTGCATTGGGCAGTGGCTTTTTGGTGGAGGGCTTAAGCAGTAAAGGGAGAGTGAGAGAAGACTCTGCTATTGCTGCTGTCTGGTCTTTAGGTATGGCGGTGGGTATTCTTTTCAGTCATTTTACGCCCGGATATGCTCCCAACCTTTCCGCTTACCTTTTCGGGAATATCCTGTTGGTCTCAAAAGCCGATCTCTGGATGTTGATCGGCTTTCTTGCTATCCTGATACCTTTGGTGCTCTACTATTATAAGACGTTGCTCTTTATCATGTTCGACTCTGAGTACGCTTCCACACGTGCAAAAGGTGTTGGGGTTGTGCGCTTCTTTATGATAGGATTTCTTTCCATAGGAATTGTCCTTACGATAAGAACGATGGGAGTGATGATGTTGATGAGTATGCTTACCATTCCGCAGATGATTGCTTCTTTGTATGTTCATGATCTGAAGAAAATCATACTGCTCTCTATCTCCATCTCCATGCTGGCAGCGCTGGTCGGATTAGCCGGCAGTTATCTCTTGAATCTGCCTACGGGGGCTACCATTATAGTTCTTCTTTGTATCTCTTATGGCTTCACTTGGCTGGCAAAATGGGCAACACAGAAGGTGCGTTAGGGTTCTTCTCTTCTTTATTCTGCTTCTAACTCTTTCCGGATGCCGTATTTGGAACAAAGGGAAGGAGTACAACGCAAGAGTGAAAAGCTCCGAAAGGTTTGAAGAACTGCTGCAAGAGCATGAGAGAAACCTGTTTTTGATCCCGTCTCATCAGTTGATTTACCCTCTTTCAGAAGAGATAGATAGAGAAGCACCCTCTTCAAAGCTGCGCCGGGAGTATGATTTGTACACCGGCAGAAGCTATTCGGCTCTCGTGGCCAACGCTCAAAATGCGTTGGATAGTGCGGATTACAACCGGGCTTCAATGCTTCTTCAACAACTTGTCAGAAGCGACTCTTTCCCCTCTCTAAAGTGGAGAGCCTCGCTCATAGGCTGGGATGTTGCCAACAGGACAGGCGATCGTACCACAGAAAAGTACTTCTTGAAAAAGCTCTCTTTCATTCCCTTTTCGTGGGAGATCAGAGCAATTGCCGGGTACCAACAGCATGGGAAAAAGAAGCGACTGTGTCCGCCTTATGTCTCAGACCGGTCAGAGGAGTCTCGTGCTTACTTTTATATCGAACAGTTAGCCAAATCGGAGAACGACTCAATTACTTTTTTGTCTCTTTGGAGAAAGGATTTTCGAGAGACGGAGCCGGCTCTTGCCGGAAAGAAGAGAGATCTATTTGGTGCTGTGTCTTTGTTTTCTCTATCTGCCGTAAGGGATCGGGAGAAAGAGATAGAGAAGTTCCGCTCCGTCTGGGGAGAGATCTTTGAAGAAGACAATTGGTTTAGACAGTACAAGCGATAGCTCCTATCACAGTGATAAAACAGAAGAAGCTCGATGACGATCGAGCTTCTTCTGTTTTATTGTTCTATGACACCATATTTTATGAACACCTCTTGGAGCTGGTCTAAAGCGAAATCCAGCTGCTCGTCGGTATGGGATGCCATGAGCGAGAAGCGTATTAACGTATCTCCCGATGCTACGGCAGGAGCAACAACCGGATTGACAAACAGCCCTCTCTCAAACAGCTCTTTGGTAATCATGAATGTCTTTTCATTGTTTCTGACAAAGAGTGGAATGATAGGTGTAGAGGTTGCGCCGATCTCGAAATTGCGTTCCTTGAAACCTCTAAGAGCTTTGTGCGTAAGCCTCCAAAGGTTATCTATATAGTATGGTTCTGTCTTCATGATCTCCAGAGCAGCACGAGCAGCTGCGGTGGCAGCAGGTGTACAGCTTGCGCTGAAGATATAAGAACGGGCATGATGTTTAAGATAATTTATGGTGTCCTTGTCTCCGGCGATGAAGCCACCGAGGGATGCAAAAGACTTGGAGAATGTTCCCATGATGAGATCGACGTCATCGACCACTCCGAAATGATCGCATGTTCCTCGTCCCATATCGCCCATCACTCCGATGCCATGCGCTTCGTCCACCATGACGGCTGCGTTGTACTTCTTTGCCAACTGGGTTATCTCCGGAAGAGGAGCAAGGTCTCCTTCCATGCTGAATACGCCATCCACGACAATCAGCTTCACTCTGTCCGGTTCGCATTTCTGCAACATCTGTTCGAGCGAATCCATATCGTTGTGGCGGAACTTCAGCTTTGTCGAGAACGACAAACGGTGTCCTTCTATGATGGATGCGTGGTCTCTCTCATCCCAGAGAATGTAATCTTCCCGACCGGTAACGCATGAGACCGCTCCGACATTTGCTTGAAATCCGGTGGAGTAGAGCTGTACGGCTTCTTTCCCAAGGAAATCTGCCAACTCATCTTCCAGTTCGAGGTGTATATCGAGTGTACCATTCAAGAATCTTGATCCTGCACAGCCCGTACCATATTTCTTGGTTGCCTGTTCGGCTGCTTCTTTTACTTTGGGATGATTGGTGAGTCCGAGATAGGAGTTCGATCCGAACATCAGCACTTTCTTCCCGTTTATGATCACTTCATTACCCTGTTCACTCTGAATAGTTCGGAAGTATGGATATATGCCGGCAGCTATTGCTTTTTTGTCGGCATCAAACTTTCTGAGTTTGTTTTGTAGGAGTTGCATTCTTATCTGCTTCGTTTTAGAGAGATCGGACTGCCGCTGTCCTGCAGTCGTAAACAGACCTCCAAGTATCTTTATTGGGCAAAGATATAAATAATTGAACAAAAAATAGGGAAGTGTGCAATGTGTAAATGCTGAAAAGATACTATCTCATTGAGACAGAAGAGCCGTTTGCATTTGCAGAAAAGGGTGTGAGGATTGCACTTTGAGAGATACTCTTGTTTTCCTCTCTTGTATAAAATTCTCCAAAATATCACTGTCGGCACAAAAGTTTTTCTCTAAATATGAGCTAACCGACTAAATATTTGTACCTTTGCTCCATCTTTGGATGTTCTTTCAGAGACTTTAAGACAAGAAGATTATCACAAACATTTATTTTTATTATGAAGAAGTTTATTTTCGGTGTTATGAGTGCAGCGCTGTTGCTCACTGCTTGTAACACTTCAAAAAACGAGGCACTTATTTCCGGTACCGTATCGGATGGTTCTCTTGACGGCAAGTATGCCTACATCTATTCGGAAGACGAAAAAGTGGTGGACTCAGTATTGGTGGAAGCAGGTAAGTTTACTTTTGCTCCTATTACAGCAGACACTATCGCTTATTTGGTGTTCAAGGTAGAAGACATTGCAGGTTCTTTTATCGCTGAGCCGGGTAACCTTACCGTTACAGTAAATCCGGTGGCAGAAGGCACTGCCCCTAAGGTAGACTTTGCCGGTACTCCTCTTGCAGACTCTTGGAGCTCTTTGATCAAGACACGCAGAGTTGCTATAAAGGATCTAAGGGAATACGGCAACACTTTGATGGCAGACTCTACTTTGCAAGAAGAGCAAAAAGACTCTCTCTACGGCGTTAAGGAAGAGGAAGTTATTGCAGGCTTGAAGAAAGAAGCTCTTGCCATCTATGAAGCCAATAAAGAAAATGTTCTTGGTCGTGTATCTTTCGAGTTTGCAAGACCATTCTTGGAAGATGCAGAGTTCGTACAAATGTATGAAGCAGCTTCCGATATGGTAAAGAAGAGCCCAAGACTTCTCAAAGGTTATGAGGCTGTAAAGAATTTTGAAGCCACAAAAGAAGGTGTTAATTACGTAGACTTCACAGCTGCTCAAGAAGATGGAACAGAAGTGTTGTTCTCTTCTTTCATGGACGGCAAGAGCTATCTTCTTGTAGACTTCTGGGCTTCTTGGTGCGGTCCTTGCAAGGCAGCCATGCCACATATCCGCAAAGCCTACGATGCTTATAAAGACAAAGGTCTTCGCGTACTTGGCGTTGCTACTTGGGACAAGTTTGAAGCAAACGAAAAGGCTAAAGAAGAGCACGGTATCGTGTGGGAAAACCTTTTCGATAAAGAGAGTGCAGGTGCTACTGCTTACGGCGTAAACGGTATTCCTCACCTTATGCTTATCAGCCCTGATGGCGTGATCCTAAAGCGCGGTATCAATCCAAGCGAACTCAGCACGGTTATCGCCGAATACATCAAGTAATATCCCCAAAAGAGCCGTTCCCGATCTTCGGGAAGGTATAAAAGGATAAACAAGCTGCGCCTTGTCTGCCATTTTCGGAGCAGATAAGGCGCAGCTTCTTTTTTGTTCCAAAACGAGGCTGTTTTTATCACTTTTCAACTGCTTTGACGAGGGCAAAAAAGCAGCATTTTCAGGGAGCTTTTATATAAAAACGGAGCTGTTAATTTTCTCCTCTCAGGTACCTCTTCCGTCTCTCTCTTCTTGAAGATCAAATCAATCAATCGTTGTAATGGATTTTTAATCAGGGTTTTACTGAAAATCGCGAATTTGGAAAAAATTTTTTCTCAGTCCATTTCATGGGGCTTTTTCGCGTTAATAGGTGTAAATTTTAACGCCCTTTTCTGTAAATGTTTCCTAATAAAGAAATCTGCTTTTTCAGGTATATTTGGGAACGAAAATACGTAGATGGCTGATTGTTAGCATTTTATTGGTTTTGGCTAAACACGTTTATCGAATCCGGTAAACGTGTTTAATGAAATCACTAAACGTGTTCGTTGAAAAATTAAACACGTTAAGCCGAAACAATATGCTCGTTTAGCGTTTTTGCTTAATAGGTATCAGAAATTGTGTTAATAAAACAGCCCTGATTTAACAGTTTGGTCGTGCTCTGAAAATGACCCCTCCGATCAAAATAGAGAGCAAGAAAAAAGGGAGTATTTTTCGGGATGGAATATATAAAAATAGAGCTTCGGAAAAACTCCTTATGAGGGCTTCAAAAGCACCCGATAGGTTCAATAACAAACCTGTCTGTAGAAACACCATATTGACGCTACTAATAGTATCGAAGTAAATATAGCGGGTGGGTTCGATAAACAGTTGTTTGGCAGACGGGCAAAGCTTTCCCGACAGCATTGATCCGAACAACCTCCTCCAAATGAACATAGAGTATTTCAATTTTAGAAAACTTGCATAGAGGGAAGAAGATTATCCCTTGAGAAAAGATAGCGGACAAACCGCAAAAATACCGAATGAAATGCCACAAAAACACCGAATGAAATGCCACAAAAAAACCGAATGAATTTGCTGAAAGAAACTCTTTTCGTACATTTGCCTTTATAATATTCAGTATATGGAATACTTTCAAAGAACAGCCGATGCAATGCTTCAAGATCTTCTCGATGCCTTTGGTGCGGTGCTGATAGAAGGTCCGAAATGGTGCGGTAAAACAACCACGGCAGCGCAGTTTGCCAAAAGCATTATCAAAATGCAGGATACTGATATGAGAGAAGAGTATCTTGCTACTGCGACTTCCAAGCCCTCATTATTGCTCAAAGGAGATGTGCCTCGGCTTATAGACGAATGGCAGGATGCTCCGGTTTTATGGGATGCGGTTCGTACTCAAGTCGATGAGCGTGGATTGCCCGGTCAGTTTATCCTCACCGGGTCTAATGCGATAGAAAAAAGCAAAATCCTACACTCCGGCACAGGACGAATAGCTCGTATGAAGATGCTTCCAATGAGTTTATGGGAGTCCGGGGACTCAGCAGGGGAAGTCTCCCTGCGAAATCTATTCAATGATCCGAACTACGATATCGATGGTAAAACATCAAAAATGAGTATAGAAGATCTTATATTCGCCGCTTCTCGGGGAGGTTGGCCTGCCTCTCTTTTTGCCCGCTCACATAAGGCACAGCTGCTTATTGCAAAAAATTATGTACGCACGGTTTGCAGTGAGGATATTTCACGCATAGATGGACGGCAGAGAGATACAAAGACCGCAGATTTCCTGTTACGTTCGTATGCTCGTAATATATCCACTCTCGCAAAGAAAACTACACTTTTGTCTGATATTACGGCTTCCGGAGAAGTCTGTTTGTCCATGGATACGTTCAATGATTATGAAAGAGCCTTGGAGAACCTTTTTGTCATACAGAATATAGACGCATGGAGCCCGGCGATCCGGAGTAAAACCGCTATTAGAAGCTCTCCCAAACGAAGTTTTTGCGATCCGTCAATTGCTGTCGCACTGCTCGGGATGTCTCCGGAGGCGTTGTCGGTTCAGCTAAAAACATTCGGCTTCATATTTGAACAGATGTGCGTACGAGATCTCAGGGCTTACACCATGGATGTAAACAGTCATGTCTCATACTATAATGATCGTTATGGGCTTGAAGCCGATATAGTACTTCATCTTGAGGATGGTAGATATGCGCTTATAGAATGTAAGCTTGGAAGCAAAGAAATAGATATGGGAGCTGAGCATCTGCTGGAACTTAAACGACTCATCCGAGAACACAACAAACAAGAGCGGCAGATGCCTATACGAGAACCCGATTTATTGATAATTCTGACCGGAGGACAAATGGCATATACTCGCACAGATGGTGTCAAAGTAATTCCTCTTGGCTGCTTGAGAGATTAGTGGTACACAAGAGTGAAAAATATTCAAACCATACAAGTTCCTCTTTTGTATTGGAGTTAAGGACATCCTCACTTACAATAATTGCCCATCCGACCAATTTATGTATATTTGTTCTTTGAGATCCTTGTACGAAAACAACGTGATGTCTCCTCTGTTTCTGCCTCTTATATCCTTGATTTTGGAAGAGTTGTACGGCAACCGAGGGCAAGAGATCTCCGGGTAAAGACTCCTGAAAACAGACGGGAGAAATGGTCGTGAAGAATTAAACTAAATATCTACATATATGAAATTTAAGGTCTCAAACACAAAGCTTCATGCGCAGCTTCAGATACTCAGCCGCCTTATTGCATCACGGAACAGTGTGCCAATCTTAGAAAGCGTTCTGTTTGAAGTGCGTGCCGGAAAGCTCTTTTTGGCTTCTTCCGACGGGGAAAACAGACTTGAAACATGGATGGATCTGGATGAACAAGAGGGGAATGACTTCTCTTTTGCAGTCAAGAGTGCTTTCTTGCTGGAGCCTTTAAGAGAGATACCGGAGCAGATTATCACTTTCGATATCAACGAAGCCGATCTTAATACTGTGGTTTCTTACCTTAACGGGCAGTTTGTTTACAGGGCAGAGGCGGCAGATCAATATCCTGTTATGGCTCCTTTAAGGGAAGATGCTCCGAGCTATGCCGTACCAGCAAAAGTGTTGGACGAGGGAATTGCTTATACGTTATTTGCCACAAGTCAGGACAAAGCACGCCCTATCACAACCGGTATCTGTGTGGATGCCAGAGAAGACAGGCTCTCTTTTGTAGGAACGGACGGATTTCTTCTTGCGCTCTACTCAAACAGCGATGTGAAGGTTGCTGCTCCGGTGGAGTTTATTCTCTCGCGAAAGCCGTCGTTGCTTATTCGTCTTCTGTTACAGAAGCTGGACCCGGAAAGCCTTATCAATATTCATGTGGGAGACAAACATACGATCATGAGCTGCGATGAGTTTACTTTGCGTTGCAGTCTGATAGCCGGAAAGTATCCCAACTACCGCAGTGTCTTTCCGAAAGAACAGGCTAACGTGTTGGAAGTGGATCGTCAAAAGACGGTGGCAGCCCTTAGACGTGTGTCGATGTTTTCGGATAAAACATTGGGAATGGTAGAGCTGGATCTCAAGGCAAATGCTCTTAGAATGTGCTGTCGAGACATAGACTACTCCACTTCTGCGGATGAGTATATGGATGTATCCTATTCGGGAGAGGATATGATCATAAGCTTTAAGATCAATCATCTTCTTGACATATTCTCTACATTCGACCTTTCCGATACTCTTCAGTTCAAACTCGGAGACAAGACCGCTCCCGGTCTGGTAATGCCTGCCTCTCTTCCGGAAAATGTAGAGCTGAAAGCGATGGTTATGCCTCTGATGAGGTAATGAACAGAACAATAGAAGCAGATGCGGAGCGCTCTTTCGGGACTGTTCCGTATCTGCTTTTTGATATACTTATACAGACTGAGAAATGAAGCTTCAACTTCAAAGACCGTTGGTTTTTTTCGATCTTGAAACTACCGGTACGGATATTACCAAAGACCGAATAGTGGAGATCTCTCTCCATAAAGTCTATCCAAATGGAGACACAGAGACGAAAACCCGACGGATTAACCCCGAAATACCCATTCCGGCAGAAGCGACAGCGGTACACGGCATATCGGATGAGGATGTCAAAGATGAACCCCCATTCAAAAGCATAGCAAAGGATCTGGCTCGTATCTTAGAGAATTGCGACTTTGGCGGATACAACTGCAACAGATTCGATCTACCCATGCTTGTTGAGGGGTTTCTAAGGGCAGAAATTCCCGTGGACTTCTCCGACAGAAAAGTGATAGATGTTCAGGTGATATTCCATAAGAAAGAACAGCGTACTCTTGCTGCGGCTTATGAGTTTTACTGCAATAAAGAGCTGGTGGACGCACACTCTGCAGAGGCAGATACGATAGCTACGTATGAGGTTCTTTTAGGGCAGCTCGACAGATATGATGACCTGCAAGGAGATGTGGATTTCTTGGATGAGTACACCAAGCAACGCCGTGTGGTGGATTACGCAGGGCGTTTGCAGTGGAACGATAAGGATGAAAAGGTGATCGCTTTTGGCAAGTATCGCAATCAGGTTGCTGCCGAAGTGTTGAAAAGAGATCCCGGATATTACGACTGGATATTGTCTTCGGACTTCCCTCGTAACACAAAGTTGGAGTTCATGAAAGTGTATGCCGAAATACACGCACCAAAGAAATAAAAAATGATGCAGGGTAAACATATCGTCATAGGGATAACAGGAAGTATCGCAGCCTATAAAGCCGCCACTCTTGTAAGGCTGTTTGTGAAAGCCGGCGCGGAAGTGCGGGTGATCATGACGCCTGCAGCAAAGGAGTTTATCTCTCCGCTTACGCTTGCTACGCTGTCTCAAGCACCGGTCATATCCGAGTTTTTCGACAAGGCAGACGGTCAGTGGCACAGCCATGTGGACTTGGGATTGTGGGCGGATGCTTTTATCATAGCTCCTGCCTCGGCTTCCACCATTGCGAAGTGCTCTTACGGCGTGGCGGACAATATGCTCATCACATCATATCTGTCTACAAGAGCAAAGGTCTATATCGCTCCGGCAATGGATTTGGATATGTTTGCACACCCTACCACTCAGGAAAATCTCCAAAGACTTCAAGAGAGAGGTTGCACCATTATTTCTCCTCAAGAGGGTTTTCTTGCCTCCAAACTTATCGGCAAAGGGCGTATGGAGGAGCCGGAAGAGATCTTCCGCAGGGTGTCGGAATCCCTTTCCGGAGAGAAAAGACTCTTAGGAAAAAGAGTGATAGTAACGTCCGGACCTACTCATGAGAAGATAGACCCGGTACGATTTATCGGTAACTACTCCAGCGGAAAGATGGGAACGGCTCTTGCTCAAGCATTGCATGAAGAGGGAGCAGAGGTGATATTCGTTACCGGTCCTGCGTCTGTGATGCCATCCGATAAAGAGGTGAGTAAGCTGATTAAAGTAACCTCCGCTTTGGAAATGGAGGCTGCGGTGCGTTCTTGTTTCGATGCAGAGACGGATGCTGCCATATTCTGTGCAGCGGTTGCAGATTATAGAGTGGCTTCTCCGGAAGGGGATAAGGTCAAAAGAGAGAAGAAAGAGGTGTGGAACTTGGAACTCATTGCCAATCCGGATATTGCGGCAGGAATCGGAGCCATAAAGCAATCGCATCAAAAGATGATCGGATTTGCCTTGGAGACAGAAGAGGGAACATCATACGCTTTGGATAAGATGAAGCGTAAAAATCTTGATGCCATCATCCTCAACTCTATGGCTCACGAAGGTGCCGGGTTCGGTGTGGATACCAATAAGGTATCCGTCTTGGAAGCAGACGGAAAGCGACACGATCTTCTTCTTATGTCTAAAGCCGATGTGGCAAAAGAAATAGTGCGAATCCTGTTCTGATGAGACTCTCAAGGCTCTTGCTCTTTTTCTCTTTGCTTGTCTCTTTTTCCATCAAAGAGATAGAGGCACAAAGTTCGGCACAGTTCTTTTCCGTGCGTATCGATGCCTCCGCTTTGCCGTCTCACCAAAGGCAGGCGATGAACAGCTTGGAAAGAGAGAGCCTTTCTTATCTTAATGCCGGGGAGAGGCAGATAGAGGTACCGATCCCTATGGCTTTGCTGACAATCTACCCCAGGCAGGTTGCTTTTTCTCGTATAGTGGCGGATATAACCATAGACGTGAGGCGTCCGGTGTATCACTCTTCCGCATACAGCACTCTTTTCAAGTGGTACGATAAAGAGGTCGTTTTTGATTATCAGTCTTCTCGAACACTTATAGCTTATCAGCAAGAACCTACATCCCAACTTGAAGCACTCCTGTCTTTTTACAGAGGGGTCGCTTTGGGACTTTGGCTCTCAAGTTTTGAAGAGAACGGAGGAGTGTCTTACTTAAGACAAGCTACCACTCTTGCCAAGAGTGCTGCCTCTCGTGGAGAGTGGAGCGGATGGGGTGCCAATGCTCTTTCCAAAAGTAGATTTACGTTGGTTGCAGATCTTTCGGAACAGCTATTGACTGTCTGGTATCTTTATCATCGTAAGGGATTGGATCGTCTTATGGAGCATTCGGAGCAGGCAAAAGATGAGATAAGAAAAAGTTTGGAGACTTTTGAGACTTTTCCCGAAAAGGGATCATGGCTTTGGATATGGGAAGATGCCAAAGTGGATGAAGTGCTCCGTCTTGTGGGCAAAGATCCTAAAGTTGTGGCTCTCATAAAGAGATTGTTCCCGACAAAAACGCTACATTTGTAGACAAGTATTATGATAACGTCTCTCTACATTAAGAACTTTATTCTCATTAAGGAAACAAGGATTGATTTTACTTCCGGAATGACCTCCATCACAGGGGAAACCGGAGCTGGAAAATCTGTTCTTTTGGGAGCTATCGCCTTGATACTTGGAGGTCGGGCAGATGTTAAGACCATTCGAGAAGGAGAGACAAAAAGTGTTGTCGAAGCAACGTTTGATATTTCATTCCTTTCCGATATCAAGGAGATATTGAATAAGGAAGATTTGGATGCAGAGGACGATACCTGCACTTTCCGTCGAGAGATCTTGGCTTCCGGTAAGAGCAGGGCTTTCATAAATGATACACCGGTAACCGCTCAACAGATGAGAACTCTCGGAGAGCGATTGATAGATATCCATTCTCAGCACAACAATATGCTGATAGGAGAGTCTTCCTTTCAGATCTCCGTGCTTGATGTTGTCGGGCAAAACAGAGAGATACTTTCTCGTTACAGGGAACAGCTCCAACTCTACAAATCTCTAAAAAAAGCTTTGGAGAGAAGAACGCAAGAGTTGCAAAGGCAAAGTAGCGAACGTGAGTACATAGAGTATCAGTATCGCCAACTTGCCGAGGCTTCCCTTAAACCGCTGGAAGAGGAGCAGATGCAGAGCATACTGTCGCAGGCGCAGCACTCACAGGAGATAACGGAAGCAATCGGAAAGGTTGCATATCTATCCGATGCAGACGAAGTCCCTTCTGCTCTTTCTCAGATAGAGGATGCTGCCAAAGCTATGCAGGGTGTTCTCTCTTACTGGACAGATGCAGAGGGGTATGCAGAGCGATTGGAGAGTGTCAAGATAGAATTGAAGGAGTTGTCCAGAGAGTGCGCCCAAAAGATAGATGCTTTTGGTGCAAATCCTGCTCAAATTGAAGAGCTGACTCAAAGAATGGATCTCATACAGACACTCCTTCACAAGCATAAGAAAGAGAATACAAAAGAGTTGCTTGAATTGCAAGAGAGTTACAGGAAGTCTCTCGGTGCAATAGAAAACGGCTCAAGTGAACTTGAAGATATGGCTCAGGCTATGAATGTAGCTTATGCCGAGGTATTGGCTACTGCAAGAGAGCTTCATCTGTCCAGAGTCGAGGCGGCAAAAAGTCTCTCAGAACCTCTTGAAAGAGAACTTAAACAACTTGGTGTTGCAGGAGCATTATTCCGGATAGAGGTGGATTGGGAAGAGGGTAGTCTCTCTGAAAATGGGATGGACAAGGTTCGCTTTTTATTTTCTGCAAATAATCGTTCCGAGCTTCGTCCGATCAATGAAATAGCTTCCGGCGGAGAGATTTCTCGCTTTATGCTTGCTCTGAAAGCCATAATAGCACTACACTCCACTCTTCCTACAATCATATTCGATGAGATTGATACCGGAGTCAGTGGGCAGATCGCGGAAAGAATGGGTTTGATGATGAAGGACCTGGGGCATCGAGTACAGGTCGTTACCATAACACATTTGCCTCAGATTGCGGCATTGGCACAAGAGCAGCTTCGAGTATTTAAGAGGCAGGATGAACAAGGAGAGTATAATACTCATATAGATCATCTCTCCTACGAAGAGAGAGAAAAAGAGATCGCTTCAATGCTTAGTGGAAGTGTCCTGACGGACGAAGCTATCCATAATGCAAAGGTGCTTCTCAAACAGTATAAATGATAAAACAGATTCGTATGGCAGTAAAAGATAGCGAAATGATATTTGGACTTCGTGCCGTGATAGAGGCTCTTGAAGCCGGGCAGGAGTTGGATAAGATATTTGTACGTAGAGAGAGTAGAAGCGATCTGATGCATACTCTTCTTACAGCAGTCGGTGAGCGCAGTATTCCTATACGGAAAGTGCCGGTTGAGAAGCTCGATCGTCTTACTCGTAAAAATCACCAAGGGGTTATAGCATTTAAGGCCTCTACAACATATTATCGTTTGCACGAAGTGATTCCGGTCCTTTATGAAGAGGGATTGGATCCTTTTATTGTAGTTTTGGACGGAATAACGGATGTTCGGAACTTTGGTGCAATTGCCCGGACTTGCGAGTGTGCTGCGGTAGATGCTATTGTGATAGCGGAGCAGAATGCCGTCTCTGTAAATGGAGATGCCATTAAAACTTCTGCCGGAGCACTCAGTCGTATAGCCGTTTGTCGAGAACGAACCATGGGAGATATTCTTCACTACTTGAAAGATAGTGGTGTGCGTATCGTTGGAGCTACCGAAAAGAGTGATCTTACCTATACAAAGGGTAACTACACCGGTCCTCTTGCTTTGGTTTTGGGAGCAGAAGATACAGGGCTTTCTCCTTTGACGATGGAATTGGCAGATGAATTGGTTTCCATTCCTCTATTAGGAGAGATCGGTTCTCTCAATGTTTCCGTTGCGGGCGGTATTATAATGTACGAGGCAGTGAAGCAGCGATAAAAACAAGACAATATTTATAATCTAACCTAATACATAACAGAATTAAGATGAAAAAAGTAATCGACACCACCAATGCCCCTGCAGCCATTGGTCCTTATAGCCAAGGTATTCAAGCCGGACAGACATTTTATTTTTCAGGTCAGCTTGGTCTTGATCCGGCTACGGGAGCTTTCGTTTCAGAGACCGACGTAACAGCTCAGTGCGAACAGATATTCAAGAATATTCAAGCTCTTCTGACAGAAGTGGGTTGCACATTTTCTGATGTGGTTAAGACGACCGTTTTCCTTGCCGATATGGCTTATTTCGCAGAGATGAATGAAGTCTATGGCAAGTACTTCCAAGTTCCGTACCCTGCACGCTCGGCTGTGGCAGTGAAGACATTGCCAAAGAACGGACTTGTGGAAATAGAGGTGATCGTCGTTAAAGCATAGCTCATGCTATCTTGATTATTAAATAGCTTTTCTATTATTACTATGACCTGCAAGACGAATACTTTAGGAGGCTTTGGGGTGGCTCTTGTTACTCCATTTACTTCTGACTATGAGGTGGACTATTCAGCTCTTGAGAAATTGATAGAGTTTCAGATT
Organism: Porphyromonas sp. COT-108 OH2963; assembly: GCF_000768895.1. Taxonomy (NCBI): domain Bacteria; kingdom Pseudomonadati; phylum Bacteroidota; class Bacteroidia; order Bacteroidales; family Porphyromonadaceae; genus Porphyromonas; species Porphyromonas sp. COT-108 OH2963. The sequence continues at coordinate 47,142 of NZ_JRAP01000015.1, forward strand.
GCAGGAGGAGTAGACTTTTTGGTGACGTTGGGAACAACGGCTGAGACACCCACTCTTACAGAAGAAGAGCAGATCAAGATAGTTGCATTTGTACAGAAGGTAGTGGACAAGAGAGTCCCTATCGTTGTCGGTATGGGAGGGAATGCCACAAGAGAGCTTTGCAAGAAAATACGTCGTTTTCCTATGGAGGGCATTTCTGCAATACTCTCAGTGGCACCCTACTATAACAAACCGTCTCAAGAGGGGCTGTATGCACACTTCTCGGAGGTAGTAGAAGCATCTTCTAAACCTGTGATTCTGTATAATATCCCCGGTCGTACAGGTGTCAATATGCAGGTGGAAACTGTCTTACGACTCTCACAAGCATTTCCTGACAAAGTCATTGGAATAAAAGAGGCTTCGGGATCTATTACCCAGATAGAAAGAATACTTAAACAGAGACCGTCAAACTTTGCTCTTTTTAGTGGGGATGACAGCTCTACCCTCAGCTATATCTCTATGGGGGGAGATGGCGTGATATCTGTCATTGGAAATGCGCTTCCTAAAGAGTTCGGAGGATTGGTCTCTCTCTGTCGTCAGGGAAAGTTTGCTGAAGCTGCCCATATGCAAAGGTCTTTGGTAGAGCTTTATGAACTCCTGTTCGTGGAAGGCAACCCCAGTGGTATCAAGAGTGCCTTACACTGTATGGGGCTTATTGAGAATATCCTTCGTTTACCTCTTGTCCCTTGTACTCCGGTTGTTTATTCTCGTATTCGTCAGTTTTTGTCCCGGATAGGATATTGTAGAATAGACAATCCTTAGCTTCAAGTTGTGGAGCTTCTTGTTTGAAACGAATGTGATGTAAAGCTCTTTTCATGTTATGGAAAAGAGCTTTTTCTGTTGTTTGGTGATAATTTTACTTATGATTTTGGGGATTTGCAGCTTCTTTATATCCGTTGTTTTCTATCTGTCAAAAATTTAAGAATCGTCTCTTTTGAAAGTCTCTTAAACAAATAGTTTTATCTATATTTGCACAGAAGCATCATCAATAGATAAATCCTCGCAATGCAGCAATGAATAAGAAGTTAGAACATTCCTTACAGTCAAGTGGAAAGAATCTTTTGCAGAAAAGAGAAATATTGGCATACCTGTTACGGGTAGGAAACTCTACCTTGACCAGTATCGCAAAGAATTTAGGATTGAGTCTGCCCACTACCAACAAGATTGTTATGGAGCTTTGCAAATCCGGCTGGATTGGGGATTGTGGAAAACTTGAAGCTGGTGGAGGAGGAAGACACCCGTTCCTATATGGCGTGAACGCGGATTGTGCGCATTTTTTGGGGATTGATTTCGGAGTCAATACCATCAACATTGCTTTGATGAACTTTGCCGGAGAGATTGTGGAGACATCCATGGAGATGCCTTTTCGCTTTGAGAATACAATGGAGTGTCTCCAGAATATTGTTGCGGAGATAAAGATATTTTTGGCTCGCCCGACTGTGGATCGAGATAAGATATTCAGTGTCGAGATCAATATGTTTGGTCGGGTAAATCCGGAGACCGGATATAGTTATAGCTACTTTAACTTCTTCAATGAGCCTTTGACTAACTATTTTAATGAGCACCTTGGCATAGAGACCTATATTGATAATGACTCAAGGGCGTGTGCTTATGGTGAATACATCACTCATTATGCTCCGATGGAGTCTAATATGCTTTTCGTAAATGCTGCTTGGGGATTGGGTCTCGGAGTTATCGTCAATGGTAGGCCCTACAATGGTAAGAGCGGATTTGCCGGAGAGTTTGGACACATCCACGCCTATGATAATGAAATCATTTGTCGTTGTGGAAAGAAAGGTTGTCTTGAAACGGAGGCTTCCGGGAGTGCCATACATCGGAAGTTTATAAACAGAATTCAGAATGGAAGTAGCTCTATTCTACTTGCAGAAAAGAACTATTCTCCTGAGACAATAGAAAATGTATCGCTCGAAGAAATCTTGGAAGCTACCATAAAAGAGGATATTCTCTGTATAGAGATTCTTGAAGAGATTGGACAGGAGTTAGGCAAACATATTTCCGGATTGATCAATCTCTTTAATCCCAACGTTGTAGTTCTTGGGGGGCTACTTTGCAAGACAGGAGACTACATTATACAGCCGCTTAGGACGGCTATTCGGAAGTACTCTCTTAATATGGTCAACCAGGATACCACGCTCCGGAATTCACAACTCGGAGATATGGCAGGAGTCGTAGGAGCCTGTATGCTCGCAAGGCATAAAATTTTTACAGAGGGAATTTAAGGGGAAATCCGTTTTAACGTTCCTCTAATGATATATGCGGAAGCAATGAGTCAGTATATTGTATCGGCAAGAAAATATAGACCTGCTACATTTAGAAGTGTGGTAGGACAGGATGCCTTATCAACCACTTTGAAGAATGCCATTACGGAAGATAAGCTTGCACATGCTTATCTATTCTGTGGTCCTCGTGGAGTGGGAAAGACTTCTTGTGCTCGGATATTTGCGAAAACAATAAACTGTACTAATAGGACTTCAGAGGGTGAGGCTTGTAATGCTTGTGAGAGCTGTAAGATGTTCAATGAACAGAGTTCTTACAACGTTATAGAATTGGATGCTGCGTCCAATAACTCTGTGGATGAGATGCGAAATCTTATAGATCAAGTACAAGTCCGCCCCATGACCGGAAGATATAAGGTCTATATCATTGATGAGGTGCATATGCTTTCTTCATCGGCATTTAATGCTTTTCTTAAGACCTTGGAGGAGCCACCGGCTCATGCAATATTTGTTCTTGCTACAACAGAAAAACACAAAGTCCTGCCTACGATACTTTCGCGTTGCCAGACTTTTGACTTTAATCGTATTTCTGTTCCGGATATTGCTAACCATCTTGCTTATGTCGCCTCACAAGAGGGAGTATCTGCAGAGCCCGAAGCATTACAGACAATAGCCGTACATGCCGATGGTGGGATGAGAGATGCTCTTAGCATATTTGACCAAATAGCGGGCTTTACACAAGGAAATATCACGTACCAATCTGTTCTGGAAAATCTTAGGAAGCTGGACGAGGCTCTTTACTTTAGATTCTTGGCCTATGTCTTAAGAGGGGACTATCATCAATGCCTGCTTTTATTGGAGGAGGTTCTTGTCAAAGGTTTTGATCCTCTTCAGGTTATGACAGGACTCTCGGCGTTCTTCCGCAATGTATTATTGACTCAAGACCCTAGAACGGCCTCCATGCTTGAAGTAATAGATAGTGTAAGAGGACGCTATATAAAAGCTGCACAGACTTGCTCCAAAGCCATGATTTGGAATTGTCTGAAAATCTCTGTCGGCTATGAGGAGAAGTATAGACAGCTTTCCAGTAAAAGACTTTCTGCGGAAGTTGCTCTCATCAATATGTGTGCACAGAATAGTTCGGAACTAAATTCTTCTACAAACACACCTCCTCAGACAGATCAGAGAGAACCTTCCGGACGAGATACCTCGAGGAGTAATGTAGAACCAAATCCTGCACTGTCAACTTCCATATTGAGGGAGTCTCCTTCTCTTACATATAATACTCCCGTAACTCCTCCGCAAAAGCTTCAGAGGGAAGCCTATAAGAGCAAGTTTAGCTTCTCTATTTCTCATGCCAATCATAATGAAGAAAAGGAGCAGGAAAGTACATCGGAAACGGATCTGAGAGACAACACTTTTACAGAGGAACAGCTTATTAAGGCTTGGCAGAAGTTCGCAGGAATGCAGGATGGACGTATAATCCTTAAGAGAACTCTTATGGATTGTAGACCGAGTATCGGAAGTACTACCAAAGATGTCTGTGCTCTAACGTATAATCTTCAAAGCAAAATAGAAATAGAGCGAGTAAAAGATGAGCTTCTCATATTTTTACGGGAAGAGTTGTCCAATGACTATATCACTCTTTCCACGCTGCTATTGGATGGTCATAAGGATGCTATCCCGACGAAGATAGAAGATAAGTTGGAGTATTTTAGAAATATCGACTCGCGCTTTTCGGAAATAGAGGAATTGTGGAAGCTTGTGTTGGTGAGATAGAGCTTAGATGAATACTCTTACTATCCTTTATCTGCACGGTTTAACTTCTTCATATATGAGTTCTTGTGGTCGATTCTTGAGGGATCTTCTTCCTAAAGATCACATCCTTACACCGGACATCCCTCTTGATGCTCATGAAGCTCTGCATTTCCTTTCGGATATTGTGAATCGAGAGGAACCGGATGTGATTATAGGAAGTTCAATGGGAGGTTTTTTTGCTCATCAACTTCCGGCAAAGAAGAAGATCCTTATCAATCCTGCGTTTACAACATCTGAAGTGATGGGGCGTTATAAAGGACTTCGCTTGAGATTTTATCACGAGAGGTTTGATCCGGATGAGGAAGATTTTGAGGTAACAGAAGATTTATTGCTCTCGTACGTAGAGGTTGAGTCTGAGCAGTGGAAAAGAATTTCCGAAAAGGATATAGAAGCAACTTTCGGAATATTTTCCTTGCAGGATGAAGTTATAAAGCAAGACGATCTGTTTGATAAGTATTACAGAAACAAGATTTACATAGAAGCCATGCATCAGCTTTCTTATGAAGAGGTGGAGGCTTATGTTATTCCTGAGATTGAACATTTTAGATTATGCCAGAAATAGATATTCAACGAGCAACAAAAATTGTTCGGAAGATTTCCGGAAAAATTACTCCCGGACGACTCTTTGCCATACTGATTGCACTATTCTTACTTTGGCCCAGTGATGATAATTTGTACAATCAGATGAAGTACTATGACCAAATCAATGAGTTGGAGAGAGAGAAAGCAGAGTTACAAAAGCAGATTGCAACAGAGAAAGAGATGTTGGAGGAGCTGCAGTTCGATAAGTCTGAGTTGGAGAGATTTGCTCGTGAGACATTTTTAATGAAGGCCCCCAATGAAGATCTTTACATCATAGACAGAGAGAAAGTGAAGAACTTATCAGGCTCGTAGATAACAATATAAATAATAGAGATATTCATGTCATCGGAAAAAAGAATGCCCAAAGGCTATATTGCCGTACTTTTAGGGACGTTCATTACAATGGGAGGAACGTTCCTTGTTTTTCTTGGATCTCAAAGCGGTTTTTTTATTTACACTTTTGGGGTGCTGTTACTATTGTTGTACTATTTTCTGTCCATTCCTAAGAGAGATAAAGATGTCTCTCCGACTAAACGACGTTTGCATCGTATAGGTTTTTTGGGGGCTGTGGCAATGGCTGTGGCTGCGTACTTTGTTTACACTGCATCGAATTTGTGGATGCTTTTATTCTGTATCGGTTCTGCGCTACATGCGTGGTATATATTTAGGGATGGCGTTAGAAGCTAAGCATATAAGATAGATTTCTTACCTTTGCAATGGTTGGTGTTATTATTCTTTAATTCCTATTGAGCCATGAGTAGATCTGCAGATATTATATTTACAACAGAAAATGACAATATAAAAGTTCCGGGATTCAGGCGCCGTGTCATTACAAATTGGATTAGAGAAGTTGCGGAGTTGAAAGGTAAGCGTGTAGGGGAGATCACTTACGTTTTTTGTGATGATCGCTTCATAAGAAGACTCAACAAAAAAAGTCTCAACCATGACTATGAGACAGATATTCTAACATTTGACAACTGTGTAGACGATCTTCTCTTTGCTGATATTGTCATCAGTCTTGAAACGATTGATAGTAATGCCTCAATCTTTGGCGAACCGTCTTACCGAGAACTTCTTCGTGTGATGATTCATGGCGTATTGCATCTTTGCGGATATAGAGATGCCACAGAGGAAGAACAACAAACTATGAGACAGGAAGAAGATGCGGCTCTTGCCCTTCTTCCGGAAAAATACGAAGAGATCTGGACTAGGCGTTCTTGATATTAAAACGTTGCACGTTTTCGTGAACTTTCCCTCTTTCCCGATTCAATTTCAAGGAGAGGCTCCTGAACCTCCCGGATATGACAGCACATTTTTTGTGTTTTCTCTTGTCTTTCTATTGCTTCTTTTCGCCGTGATGTATGCGCTTCATCCCAACTACTCTCTTGGAAGTATCAAAGGAGCTTTAAGACTTAAGCCGCAAGATGCGCTGGGGGAAAATATATATGGCTTCTCCTTTGGGATGAAATTCTTTTTGGGCTTGCAAGGTTTTCTGCTGGCTTCTTTAGTCCTGTTTCTCTCCGTAGAGTCTTATCTTTCCGATCCTTTCTTCTCTACGTCTCGGTTCTTATTGATAGCCGCAGGGGCTGTCCTTATTTTTATAGTTTTTCATTGGATTATCAGGTCTGTTATAGGGGCTATCTTTATGACAGCAGAGACAAAGAGACTATGGCAGTTCCAGGAGTTTGTTCTGTTTACAACATGGGGAGCATTTCTATATTTGCCTTTTGCCTTATTCTTGAGCTGGAGTAGCAACAAAAGCAGTGCTATATGGCTCTTTTTAGCTCTATTTCTTCTTTACCGACTAACCTCCTTTTATAAGTCTTGGAAGTTAATAGAGTTTAATCTTCGTTATTCATTACATCTAATTTTGTACCTTTGCGCCTTGGAAATACTACCCTTTGTTGCTGTGTGGCAATTTATTCGTAGTATGAGTGTGTGATAATCCTAATCTTAGAAGAACAGGATACGACTTTAATGAGCGCAAAAATAAAAAGAATATTGGTGTCTCAGCCGGCACCGGTAACAGGAAAGTCCCCATATATAACATTGTCTGAGCAGTATGGTTTTGAGGTGGACTTTAAGCCGTTTTTCTCTATCCAAACGCTTGGAACAAGGGAGTTTCGTGATCAGAAAGTTAATATCTTAGATCATACAGCTATCATTTTTACCTCCAGAACAGCGATAGACCATTTCTTCAAGCTTACTCAAGAGTTGCGTTTGACAATGCCGGAAGATATGAAGTATTTTTGCCATAGTGCGGCTATTGCATCTTATTTGCAGAAGTATATTGTGTATCGCAAGCGCAAAGTGTTTTATCACGAAAGCGGGCAGGCGGCTCAGTTTCATGCTCTCTTGCTTAAGCACAATAAGGAGACTTACTTCATTCCCGGAATAGAAGGACTAAAGGAAGATATTGTTGCAGTATTGGATAGTAAAAAGATTCCTTATTCTACCAGTGCGATATACCGCTCTGTTCCTAATGGCTTTACAAAAGAAGAGATAGATGGGTATGATCTTCTCATATTCTTCAGCCCCAATGGCGTAACCTCTCTAAGGAGCAACTATCCTGAGTATAAGCAAAACAAACAGCTTCTTGCTTGTTTCGGGGAAGCTACTGCTTCGGCTCTTAGAGAAAATGGACTTGAAGTGAACATTGAAGCTCCGTCTCCAGAGTTCCCTTCAATGACTGCTGCTCTTGAGCACTACATTAAGAAGCATAAGTAAAACAGGTGTCCAAAGCTACATTCCCAAAGTCGCAACGTCTTTATCTTAATTCTCATAAAGAAAGGGTATTCTCTTCTCGTACCGGATTTGTAGCTTATCCTTTCAAGGTTGTTTATGCCTGTGGAAAAGAGATAGACATGCTTGCTCCCGTGGAACTGTTGGTAAGTGTTCCGAAAAAGCGGCTCAAGCATGCGGTAGACAGGAATCTTGTAAAAAGAAGAACCAAAGAAGCTTATCGTCTTCACAAGAACGAGTTGCTGGCTCAAGCCGAAAAGAGTTTCGGCCTTCTTGTTGCTTTTCTTTATATAGGAGATGGCATTTCCTCCTATTCTGCGATAGAGCAGGGAGTGAAGAAGGCTCTGCGGAAACTCACTGAGGTTTGTCGCTCTTTGGAACGAAAGGAGGAAACAGAATGATAAAGAAACTATTGGTGCAGATACTGCTTTTACCGATCTACTTCTATCGGAAGTGCATTTCTCCATATACTCCTCCGAGTTGTAGATTCTCGCCAACTTGCAGCACCTATGCCGTTCAGGCTCTTCGGAAGCATGGTCCGTTCAAGGGTTTATATCTTACCGTTCGACGCATCTTAAGGTGTCATCCGTGGGGCGGAAGCGGATACGACCCCGTACCATAGTCTTTTCAGGCGATAAAGATAATGCAATACATAGACAGCCATACACATCTATCGCATCTGCGACAATATGCAGACCGACCGGATTGTATGGCTCTTTTTGTAGTAGATCCCATACAAGAAGAGCTGCCTTCCGGCTCCAATTTCCTTACCATAGGCATACATCCGATGTCTCTTAGGCACGATTTGACCATAGAAGAGGGAGAATCCATTCTGCGTGAATACTTGCAGAATCCTAAGGGAAACAGTGTTGTGGCGATTGGAGAGATTGGTTGGGACAGACGTTCATCCATCTCTCTTGACGAGCAGACCGCATGGGTCGAAATGCAGCTGCGTATAGCATCCGAGTATTGCCTGCCCTGCTTCTTTCACATGGTAGGTGGTTGGGACAGGCTGTTGTCTCTTGCATCCGTGAGAGGGCTCTTGCCCGATCCTCCTGCTTGGATTGTGCATGGGTTCAGAGGGAAGCAGATGCTTTTGGAACAGCTTTATCGGGCAGGCATTATGGTCTCTCTCCGAATTGTTCCGAGTGATACCGACCTTCTATCATGGCTGAAAGAGAAGCCGTTTCTCTTGGAAAGCGATGAGAGCAGTCAGGACATAGCGGATGTTTATAGTGTATTTGCCGAGGCTTTGGGCATCTCGATAGAGGATCTTAAGGTGCACATTTATAAAGCATTCCTTGCTAATATCCATATTTAACCTTAACTTTGTCCGAGTAAATACCTTATTGTGAATATTTTCATGTTTTTAGATCGAGGCGAAAGTCTTGGTCTAAATATTTTTTATACCTCATCCCTGTGGCGTGAGGTCTCAATATTTTGAAACAAACTTTATATTATGGCAGGATATACACTCCTTACGGAAGAAGGATACAACAAGCTTGTAGAGGAGATAAAGAAGCTCGAATCGGTGGACAGGCTTGATGTGATTAACCAGATTGCAGAAGCGAGAGACAAGGGAGACCTTTCCGAAAATGCAGAATACTCTGCTGCGAAAGAGGCTCAAGGGCTATTGGAAGCACGTATAGCTCAGTTGCGCTCCAAGTTGATGAATGCACGCATTGTGGATACATCTAAGATTGGTACGGACATAGTGCACATGCTGAATAAGGTAACCATAAAGAACAAAGCCAACAATGCTGTCATGACTTATACTCTGGTTTCGGACACAGAGAGCGACTTACGTGCCGGTAAGATCTCCATATCCACTCCCATTGCTCAAGGTCTTGTAGGAAAGAAGGTCGGGGATGTGGTTGAGATAAAAGTGCCGAGCGGTACTGTAACATTCGAGATCATGAAGATTGAAATTTAAGCATACATATACATTAAGCCATATATACCAAGATGATAAATTTTGTTGAAGAACTCCGCTGGAGAGGTATGATCCATGACATGATGCCCGGTACGGAAGAACTCCTGATGAAGGAGATGACTTCTGCTTATGTGGGTATAGACCCTACGGCGGACTCTCTACACATAGGACACCTTGTGGGTGTCATGATGCTTCGTCACTTTCAGAGAGCGGGACACCGCCCCATAGCTCTTGTTGGAGGAGCTACCGGGATGATTGGAGACCCATCCATGAAAAGTGCCGAAAGGAAGTTGATAGACGAGGATACCTTGCGTCATAACCAGGAGGCAATACGCAAACAGCTGGCAAAATTCCTCGATTTTGAGAGCGATGCCCCTAATGCAGCCAAGTTGGTGAACAACTACGACTGGATGAAAGAGTTCAGCTTCTTGGACTTTATCCGGGATGTCGGCAAGCATATCACTGTAAACTACATGATGGCAAAGGACTCTGTAAAGAAGAGAATTTCCGGAGAGAGTGGAGAAGGGCTTTCATTTACCGAGTTTTCTTACCAGCTGATACAAGGCTACGACTTTACCTATCTCTACCAACATGAAGGTTGCCGTTTGCAGATGGGAGGATCCGACCAGTGGGGTAATATTACCACCGGTACGGAACTCATTCGCCGGACATTGGGAGGCGAAGCATACGCTCTCACTTGTCCGCTTATCACCAAGGCTGATGGTGGTAAATTCGGGAAAACAGAGAGTGGAAACATCTGGCTGGATCCGAAATACACCTCTCCGTATAAGTTTTATCAGTTCTGGCTCAATGTCTCGGATGCAGACGCAGCCAAGTACATTAAGATCTTTACATCCCTTACCAAAGAGGAGATTGCGGCATTGGAAGAAGAGCAAGCTGCTGCACCTCATCTGCGTCCTTTGCAAAAGAGACTTGCGGAAGAGGTTACCTGTATGGTACATTCGAGAGAAGCCTACGAGTCCGCCGTGGAAGCGTCTGCCATCCTTTTTGGAAATGCAACCAGAGAAGCACTTACCAAGCTGGACGAAGATACACTTCTTGCACTCTTTGAAGGTGTCCCATCTGCTACACTGCCCATGGATAAGATCAACGGGGAGGGTATCAACATATTGGATCTATTAGCCGATGAGGTTGCAATGTTCCCCTCTCGTGGAGAGCTTCGTAAGCTTCTAAAGAGTGGAGGAGTGAGTATAAACAAAGAGAAAGTAGAGAGTGAGGGGATGGTATTGACCTCTTCGGATCTTCTTGCCGGAAAGTATATCCTTGCACAGAAAGGCAAGAAAAACTACTTCCTTATCACTTTCGCTTAAACCATAAAGTAGAGGAGTCATGAATTATAAGAGAGTTATAGCAGCACTATTTGTGGTATCCGCTCTTGCTGTTGCTGCCTTGTTCGTCGGTTGCAAGAGTTCCTCTCCGCAAGAGACAGTCCAAACAATTACAAATGTGGAAGTATCACAGCTGGACAAACTATTGGAAGCAAATCCCAATATGCAGATTGTCGATGTTCGGACTAAAGCCGAGTATGATGCCGGCTTTATATCGGGAGCCATTCTGATAGATGTTACTCAGAACGACTTCCTGGAGAGAGCATTGAAGGTTCTTGATCCGAAAAAGCCCGTTCTTGTTTACTGCAGATCCGGAGGTCGTTCGCTCAGAGCTGCAAAGATGCTTTCTGCAAAAAACTTTACCATTTATAATCTGAATGGTGGCTATACGGCTTATGTCGCATATAAGAAGGGATAATAGCCGGATATTTTACGAGAAAATAAAACAGAGAATCGGGATTGTAATCTTTACGATCCCGATTCTTTTTTATCTCCTCTCTTGAATATCTGTCTCCCCTCAAGAATATAATTTATTGAAGATTTCAGCTGAATACCTCTCTTGGTTGCATATACCCCGAAGATTAAAAGAGACTACTTTGCCTATATCCATCGTCCGGTCTTTTGACAATACTCCTCGAACGACTTCCCGAATTTGGCCGTCAGTACCTCTTCTTCGGGACGGATCTGAAAGTAGGTCATACACACCATAAAGCCGGCTACACCGAGCAAGGTAAGCATTTCACCCAGCCAAAAGCCCCATCCTCCCAGTATTATTGCCATGCCCAAATACATCGGGTTACGGCTTAACGCATAGATCCCGGAGGTTACAAGCTCATTACAATCTTCAATCTTATAGGGATTGACCGTTGTTCGAGCTTTTCTAAAAGCTACTACACCGGCAAGAGCAACACCTCCTCCAATAAGAATAAGTGCGCCTGCCATTAACAGCGACCGAAATCTTATGACCGAAACATGGCGTTCTATGATCCACATCAGCGCGGCAAATAGTGCAAATACTCCCACCGGCGGAATTTTTAGTTTCATATCACTCTTCTTTTTCAGTTGCTAAAGATATTGGTTATCATTTTTTTGAAGTTATATATTTTGACTTTTAAATTGTTCTGTCTTTATTGCGTATATAGCAATATAAAAGAGACCACTAAGGAGAAGATTGTGTATATCCTATCGCCCTTGAAGGCCTCTTTGGCTTCATGCATAAGTCTTTATTCTGTGGCAATTCTTAGTGCAAATCGCAAGTGAAGAAATTATGCATTAAATTTTTGTCTTAGATCATTAGATGATACGAAGAATAAATATAGATGAAATTAATATGGTGAAGATAACAATAAAGATATCCAAGATTCCCTTTTTAAGCTTTTTGTATAGCATGTATAAAAGGATGAGGATAGGGAATATCTCTAGAGAGAAAAAGAAAGAATTAACCGCATTCCCCGGATAGTCGAAAAGCAATTGAGCTATAAGTAGCAATGGGAAAATAATGTTGTGTGTCTTTCTGCTAAAGTTCTCTTCTTTCCCTATTTTATCATTATCTCCAAAAACGACTCTCACATGACTTATTATTTTATGCAATCTAGATAATCTTGATCTGCATCTTTGTAGCATGCTACATGATAAGCTATAGAGGCAGAAACACCCACAGCCGCACTTGCCCCTCCTGATACAGGAATTAAAATGAGAGAACTTACCAATTCATCATGTGCTAGAAGTTGATTATTCATGATACTACCTTCCGAGATAATTTGACTAGAGTTATCTACAAGAATTTTATTTAGAATCGTATAAAATTCTTCTGTAACTCCTCTCTCTTTAATATCCACGAGGAGTTTTTCTGGATTGTCCAGGTACTCTTCAGGGTGAAAGTCTTCGGTACTTCTTGTTTTGCGACTATTACCTGTGTGTTTTCTTACAAAAGAATAAACATTAGATTCAAAATCATCAATATTCTCCATTTCTTTCGGTGTGATTGGAGTTTTGCGAATTGTGGGGTTGACTCTCTCTAAAAGATCTTTAAACTGCTTGTTTAGTGAGACTATTTTTTGATCAATGCTTTTGTCTGAAGGATCTTGGTAGTCAAGGTTCTTTTTGCAAGATGTAGATGCAATAGTTGTTAGAACAAATAATAGGAGAATAATTCTTTTTATTGTTTTTAATTTTTTTGTGAAACTTGATTGTGTTTTTTGTTGAGCTCATACGGTGGGTAAAGATAGACTATTTTTCTACTAAACAAAAATAGCCGGATTTATGAAAAGATCTTTATTTGAGATTCTTAGAGAATTCTTAATGCGATTGTGAAAATCCTTTATAATAAGGGTTTTAATTGGAATTTATTCAAAGGAAAGTATCCGTTTTAAATATTACCCTGTTTTAGACCAAGGAGGAATTTTGAATTTAGTTAAATCATTTTTTTGTTAAAATTGGGCAGATAGAGGTTAGGCCTTGACGTCCCCTTTTTAGGGTATATTTTGAACATATTTGTATTCTCGCTTGAAAGCGTTTAGAGTTTTCTTTAAAGCTATTGGAAGTTTTGTTTCAGGGCATGGTTTGTGAAAGTCAGGGTTCGAGGAGTGGAAATCGGGGCTTGAATAATGGCAATCGTGCTTCGGTTTGGAGATGTGAATGCGTTGAGCGGAGAAAATGAATACGATAAAGAGAACTTTTGTACGCATTTATCCTCTTTTATGTCCGCACAGAAGAGAAAAAGGGGGAGGGGTGAGAGTGTGAGTATGGCTCTTTGCTTGTGATAAATATTCGTTATCTTTGTGAAAGGCAATGGCAGAAGAGCTAAAGCCTTGCAGGATAGAATTTAATTCACATACATAATCCATAGAAGATATCAGACATGAAAAGACTTGTCCTTATTCGCCACGGGGAAAGCCAGTGGAACAAAGAGAACAGATTTACAGGCTGGACAGACGTTGATCTTTCCGAGAAAGGCATAGAAGAAGCAATCAAAGCAGGTAAGGAGATGAAAGCTGCCGGATTCCGTTTCGGTAAGGCTTACACTTCATACTTGAAGAGAGCGGTGAAGACCCTTAACAATGTATTGGATCAGATGGATCTGGACTGGATCCCGGTAGAGAAGCATTGGGTGCTGAACGAAAAGCACTACGGTATGTTGCAAGGGCTTAATAAGGCGGAGACTGCAGAGAAGTACGGCGATGAGCAAGTACATATCTGGCGTCGCAGCTACGATATTCCTCCCACACCTCTTGACGAAAGAGATGAGCGTGCACCGCATAACGATCCTCGCTATGCAGGGGTAGACAGAAAGCTGCTTCCGCTTACAGAGTCGCTTAAAGACACCGTGGCTCGTATATTGCCATACTGGGAGGGTACTATCTTCCCAACCCTTAAAGAGCATGACGATGTCCTTGTGGCAGCGCATGGCAATAGCCTTCGTGGTATTATCAAGGTGTTGAAGAACATTTCGGACGAAGACATCGTAAGCCTTAACCTGCCAACGGCTGTGCCTTACGTATTCGAGTTTGACGACAACTACAATCTGGTAAAAGATTATTTCATCGGCGATCCGGAAGAGATCAAGAAACTGATGGATGCCGTAGCAAATCAGGGCAAGAAGAAGTAAAGATAGTTTTATAGCTATCCGAAGCCATCGCAGAGCTGTTGCTTTGCGATGGCTTTTCTTATCTTTGTGTGGCTGTTTGTCGGCACTATCCGAAAAACCGAGTAGATGGAGAAAAAAAGTGTAGTATCTGTGTTGGGAGCATTGGGCAGAAGCTCTCGTACTCCTTTGGTGGTGTGGGGAGCCGTCTTGCTGTTTGCCTGCTTTAAGAAAATGGCAAGGGGGAAGTTTAACAACTATCGGATTTTCGAGAGGAGTTGGGATCACTTCCTGCAACATCAAGACCTGTATGCCTACTATCCGGCAGAGTATCACGACCGCTTCTTGTATGGTCCGCTCTTCACGCTGGTTATAGCTCCTTTCTCCATGTTACCGCCTGTTGCGGGTGTCGTGCTGTGGCTCATCGTGAGTACAGCCATGCTTTTCTATGCCATCAAGAGCATTCCCGGTCTCTCCATGTCCGGCAGGGCGGTGATCTTTTGGGTTACAGCCAATGAGCTGTTGCTGGGTCTTCTGATGGAGCAGTACAATGTCCTCATTGCCGCACTGCTGATTTTCTCCTATGTTTTCACCGTCAAGGAGAAGCCTTGGGCTGCTACGTTTTTCATCGCTTTGGGCTTTCTGACCAAGATATATGGCATTGCGGGGCTATGCTTCTGGCTCTTCTCCAAGAAGAAAAAGAGCTTCCTGCTCTCCTTCTTCTTTTGGACGCTTCTACTCGGACTGCTTCCGATGCTTGGCGGATGGGATTATGCCGTGGAGCAGTACCGAAACTGGTTGGCGGCTTTGGGTGGAAAGAATACGCAGAATATGTTTGCTCTGATGCAGAACATGGGTCTGGTGGGAATGATTCGCAAGCTGTCGGGAGCCGAACAGTATAGCGACCTGCTGGTGATAGTGCCGGGGATGTTGCTTTTCCTCCTTCCGCTTCTTCGCTTCAAGGCTTATGAGAGTGCGCTGTTCAGGCGCTCGGTCTTGGCATCACTGCTGCTGTTTATTGTGCTGTTCAGCTCCGGAACGGAGTCCAACACTTATATCATAGCCTATATCGGCATTGCGCTGTGGTGGATAGACAGAGACCGAAACAGCCCGTACCATATATGGGATGCCGTACTGCTTACGGGAGCGATGATTTTCAGCTTTACCACCAGCGATCTGATGCCGAAAACGCTTAAAAATGAGATACTCCTTCCTTATGCCATAAAGGCTCTCTTCCCTTCGCTGATATGGTTGAGGTTGCAGCTCTCCCTGCTCTTCTCCTCTCGTTATCTGCTGAAAGAGAAAGCCTGACAGGGGTAAAGTGACGGCAAGAATATGAAAAAGGCACGTACCGGACAGGTGCGTGCCTTTTCTCTTATGTATCGGATGTTCCGAATGTTACTCGTTATTGTTTCTGCGAGGTCTGTGTACGAATCGCTCTTGTCGTTCCGGTCTCTCTTGACGAGGAGGTCTGTTGTTGCCTTCAGGTGCTTTATAACCTTCGGGTTTCTCCAACAATGCCTTTCTCGAAAGCTTGAACTTTCCGGTCTTTGGATCTATTTCGATCAACTTCACTTCTATTTCCGCTCCTTGTTGCAAACCGGTTTCTTCGATTGTTTCAAAGCGTTTCCAGTCTATTTCGGAGATGTGAAGAAGTCCGTCTTTACCCGGCAAGAACTCTACGAATGCACCGTAAGGCATCAGCGAGCTTATCTTTCCGGTGTAGACTTTATCCACTTCCGGAACGGCAGCAATAGAGTTGATCATCGCCAAAGCCTTGTCGATGCTCTCTTTGTTTGTACCGCTCACTTCGATGAGACCCATTCCATCCACCTCTTCAATATTGACATTGGCTCCGGATTTCTCTTGTATGCCTTGGATGATCTTGCCTCCGGGGCCTATCACAGCACCGATAAGCTCTTTCGGTATGCGTAGATTGACGATGCGTGGAGCGTGTGGCTTGAGATCTTCTCTCGGTTCGGTGATCGTCTCCATGATCTTACCCAAAATGTGCATACGTCCCTCACGTGCCTGTGCCAGCGCATTTTCGAGGATCTCATAGGATAGACCGTCCACCTTGATGTCCATCTGTGTTGCAGTGATACCTTTCTCCGTACCGGTTACCTTGAAGTCCATGTCTCCCAAGTGGTCTTCATCGCCAAGGATATCCGAGAGTATCGCATAGTTTTGACCCTTGTTCTCGGAGATAAGTCCCATGGCAATACCACTGACAGGGCGGGTAATGTTTACCCCTGCATCCATAAGAGCAAGCGTTCCGGCACATACGGTAGCCATGGAGCTGGATCCGTTACTTTCAAGAATATCGCTCATCACACGCACGACATAAGGATACTCTTTTGGTATCATGCGTTTGAGTGCACGGTGAGCAAGGTTTCCGTGTCCGATCTCTCTACGTCCCACTCCGCGTTGAGGGCGAGCCTCTCCTGTGGAGAACGGAGGGAAGTTGTAGTGTAGCAAGAATCTTTCCTTGCCGTGGAAGAGTACATCGTCCACCAGTTTCTCATCACTCTTTGTTCCGAGCGTTACCGTTGTAAGCGATTGGGTCTCTCCACGTGTGAAGATAGAGCTGCCATGAGGTCCGGGAAGGCAGTCTACCTCCGACCATATAGGGCGAATGGTGCGCGTGTCTCTACCATCGAGACGTTTGCCTTCGTCAAGTATTGCACGGCGCATAGCCTCTTTCTCTACATCGTGATAGTAACGAGCGATGAGGGGAGCCTTTGTTTCGAGCTCTTCTTCTGTGTATTGAGCCTTGAACTCTTCCACTATCGCTTCAAATGCTGCTGCGCGTTCGTGCTTGGACGATCCGCTTACAGCCACGGCATAAACTTTGTCGTAAAGATCTGTTCGTACCTTTGAGCGCAACTCCTCATCATGCTCTTCGTGGCAGTATGTACGCTTTTCGGTTGTGCCGCAAGCCTGCATAAGCTCTATCTGTGCCTGGCATTGCGCTTTGATCGCTTCGTGTGCAACCTTTATGGCATCCAGCATTTCTGCTTCGGATACTTCGTTCATTTCGCCTTCGACCATCATGATATTGTCTAGCGTTGCAGCCACTACCATGTCGATGTCTGCGCTTTCGAGCTGTTCAAAGGTCGGGTTGATGACAAACTTTCCATCTATTCGTGCTACTCTCACTTCGGAGATCGGGCCGTTGAATGGTATGTCTGAAACGGCAAGAGCAGCAGATGCAGCCAATCCTGCAAGTGCGTCCGGCATATCTACGCCATCGGCTGAGAAGAGTATAACATTAACGAAGACTTCTGCGTGGTAATCGTCCGGGAATAGAGGCCGAAGGGCACGGTCGATGAGTCTGGAAGTTAAGATTTCGTAGTCTGAAGCCTTACCTTCACGTTTGGTAAATCCTCCTGGAAAACGACCGAAAGCAGAAAACTTCTCTTTGTAATCTACTGAAAGGGGCATAAAATCAACGCCCGGATTGGCGTCTTTTGCAGCTGTCACGGTGGCCAACAATACGGTGTTGCCCATGCGCACCGTTACCGAACCATCTGCTTGCTTGGCGAGTTTGCCGGTTTCAATGACAATCTCTCTACCATCAGCCAGCGTGATGGTTTTTGAAATAGGTTGAATCATACTTGATTTGTTTATTTAATCTTTTATCCGCTGAATTATCGTACAAATGTAGCTAAATATTTGGTCTCCACCATGTATCGGTATCATTATTTCTGTTTTTGTACTCTGTTTCACGGTTTGTTGTGTACTATTTTTTGTGTTTCGGGGGAAAAAGGAAAAAACGAACCCGAAAATCTCCTCTCCGAATGGTGATTTTTATATATTCCATACCGATGTCTCCGGCTTATTTTTGCCCTTATCTATTTTGATCGGAGGGGTCGTTTTCAGAGGTGTACCGGATTTGTTAAATCAGCTCGTTTTATTAACACAAATTTCGATGTCTGTTAAGCCAAAACGCTAAACGAGCATATTCTTTCGGCTTAACGTGTTTAATTTTTCAACGAACACGTTTAGTGATTTCATTTAATACGTTTACCGGATTCGATTAAAGTGTTTAGCTAAAACGATTAAAACACTAACAATCAATCGTCTACGTATTTTTGCCCTAAAATGCCCCTGAAAAGGCAAATTTCTTTATTAGGAAACGTTTACAGGAATGGATGTTAAAATTTACACCTATTAACGCGAAAAAGCCCCATCAAACGGACTGAGAAAAAATTTTTTGCGAATTCGCAATGGTTTGTAAGTATCTTGTTTGTAGTAAGTTATGGGTTTTCGTCTGAAAGGAGAGTGTGAGCAAGAGAAATTTTGAGTGCTTCCGACGCAAAATTTTGGAACTCCGTTTTTATATAAAAGCTCCCGAAAAATGCCCCCTTTTTATGCTTCCCTTTATTCTTTTTGCTGTCACGGATTTTCACTTTATATAGCAAACACTACGGAAAACAAGAATTTTTGTTAGCTTTGCACATAAACCGTCTAAAAATGCCATTTGCATATGCATAAGATCTTTTACACTCTTTTCTTAATGCTTGCGCTATCTTTTTGGGGCGTGGAAGCACAGACAAAAGTGGAAAAACATACAGACACAGGCGGAAAAAAGTCGCCGGGAGTCGTCTATTCACTGCCTGAGACTAAGATTCGCCTGCATCTGCTGGTGGAGAAGAAAGTCTCTACTCCCGGAATCTACGCACGTTTCTCCAGACAACATTTAGGATTAGAGGCTATTTCGGTAGCGCGTACTCTGTACGAACTAAAGGGTATCAGACTTGAAACCTACGGCATCCCCGATAGAGACAAGGTGTATCATGTTCAGTTCAAAGAGGGCAGTGTGGCTCCTTTTGTGATGCTGACGGAGGACGGATTGCTTTGTGCCATCAACACGGAGTACACTCCCAATGAGATACAACCGTTTGCAGAAGAGATTCGCAAGGCGGAAGAGGCAAATGTTCGTCGCTCCGAGCCATCGTTCTCTCCGGAATATCTGCAAGCCACATCCCCTCAAAAGCGAGCAGAGATTGTCGCTCGTGAGATACACACACTGAGAGAAGCGCGCACTTCTATCGTTAGTGGCGAAGCGGAACAGTCTTTTCCCGATGGGCAGGCATTGAAGTTGGCATTGGACAATATCAATGCTCAAGAGAGAGCGTTATCCGAGCTGTTTACCGGCTATACTACTTCGACGCTCGAACGGATCACCATAGATAACCTCTCTGCCGACTCTATATCCAACAGTGTGGCTTTCAGATTTTCCGAAATGGAGGGTGTACTGGATAAGGAAGATCTTTCCGGCGAACCGATCTATATGGGTGTTAAGATAGAAGATCAAGCCCCGGCACTCACTCCGAAAGAGGCAGAAAAGGCAGAAAAATCACTCAAAGGGATTGTCTATAATCGTCCCGGACGTGTGGAGATTACCCTTAGGAGAGATGGTAAGATACTGTTGCAAGAGAAGGTATATATCGCTCAGCTCGGAACGAAAGAGGCTTTGGCTCCGGCTCTTTTCAATAACAAAAAGCACGCTCCTGCCGTTATCCGCCTCACTTTCTTCCCTGCAACGGGAGCACTGGAAAGGATCTACGAGCAGTGATGCCCTCTTTCTTTCTCTTTCATAAATGAAAAAATCAATATTTATAAACTTATAATCCAATCACTAAATTTCAATGGGACAGAACGTAAAGCAAAAGACGAAGCACCCTAATGGGCTTATAGCGGCAGCTCTGGCGAACATGGGAGAGCGCTTTGGTTTCTACACGATGATGGCTATCCTTGTACTCTTCTTGAGTGCAAAGTTTGGCTTGGCTGAAGATGAGGCAGGACTTATCTACTCTTTCTTCTATTTCGGAATCTACGCATTGGCTATAATCGGAGGACTTGTAGCAGACCGTACTCGTAACTACAAGAGAACGATCATCATGGGACTTGTCATGATGACTGTCGGATACGGTATGCTCTCTATTCCTACCACAATCACACAGGACTCGAAGACCATTATGCTCGTCTTTACCTGCGTGGCTCTTTTCGTGATAGCCCTTGGTAACGGTTTCTTCAAAGGTAACTTGCAGGCTCTTGTAGGACAGATGTACGACAAGTCCGGCGTGGATAGCAAAACACGTGATGCGGGTTACACCATCTTCTACATGTTTATCAACATCGGTTCTATCTTTGCTCCTTGGGTGGCTCCTGCCGTTCGCTCCTGGTGGTTGAAGATTCACGGATTCACTTATAACGGTCAGCTTCCTGAGCTTTGCCACAAGTATCTCAACGGTGAAACGCTTTCGGACACTGCTGCTGCCAACTTTACAACATTGGCGGGAGAGGTGTCTTTGAACGGTGCACCTACCGATCTTGGTTCTTTTGCAGCGGAATACTTGCACGTTTTCAATACCGGATTCCACTACTCTTTCGGTGTTGCCATCGTGGCGATGCTTATTTCATTTGCCATCTTTATGCTTAACAAGAAAAAATTTCCGGATCCGGGAACTGCTGCGGTTAAGCATGACGGAAAACCTGCAGAGCTTGTTCAAGAGATGGATCCTGCAGAAGTACGTCAGCGTATAATGGCTCTTGGTGCTGTTATGCTCGTTGTTATCTTCTTCTGGTTCTCATTCCACCAAAACGGTTTGACGCTTACATTCTTTGCTCGTGACTTTACGAAGCTCGATCTGTTCGGCTTTGCCTTAGAGCCTGAAATGTTCCAGAGTGCGAATCCATTCTTTGTGGTTACTCTTGCACCTATGGTCTTGGCGTTCTTTGGCTTGTTGGCAAACAGTGGTTACAACGTAAGCACCCCGATGAAGATTGCCATCGGTATGGGACTTGCCGCTATCGGTTTCATACTTATGACCATGGGATCTTTCGATCTTCCATTGTTGTCAGAGATGAAAGAGATGAGCACCGAACAACAAAACTTGGTTAAGGTTACTCCTTGGTTGCTTATCGGTACATACTTTGTTCTTACTGTTGCAGAGTTGTTTATCTCTCCGCTTGGTTTGTCGTTCGTATCTCAAGTGGCTCCTCCAAAGCTTCAAGGTTTGATGCAAGGTATGTGGCTTCTTGCGACAGGACTTGGAAACCAACTCCTGTTCATTGGTGCAATCCTCTACAAGAACGTTCCTCTATGGCTCACATGGTCGGTATTCGTTGTAGTATGTCTGATCTCCATGGTGATTATGTTCTCTATGGTAGGTTGGTTGAACCGAGTAACTTCTCAAAAGAAATAATTGATCATCCGGATAGATGCTTATCCTGACACATAACAGAGGCAGTAAAGCCTTACGGTTCCGTAGGTGGAGCCGTAAGGCTTACGCCGTTTTTATGAGTGTCGGCAGGGTTGTAACCATAGGAACTCTCCATTTGTCTGTTGCCGAAAGGCTGTTGCAAAAATCACAGAACACCATTTCTGTAGCTGTTCAAGAGTTCCTTCCCGCCATCAAAGAGCCTTTCTGCGAAGAAGAGGAACAGGAAAAGAGCATGGAGATACTCTGCACAGCATCTTCCATAAACGAATCGGATTGTAGCACTGCTACCGTCTCATCATATCCATACCCACTTTTCGGCTTTTGTCGAAAGGTGGGTATTTTCTTATCCTATGTTTCACAATGACAAAGCGAGAGTATAGAGACTTACCGGAGACCGCTTCCGAGTTGGCACAAGATATTATTGGCGGCAGGCGTCTTCGGAGTATGGAAGAAGTAGAAAAAGCGATAGAAAAGTATCCCATAGAGGAGCTTTATGAAGCGTGTCATACCATAACCCGGACGCTGCATGGGGACGGATTCGACACTTGCAGCATCATCAATGTAAAGAGCGGTAAATGTCCCGAAGATTGCAAGTGGTGCGCCCAGAGTGCGCACTACAATACCGGATGCAAGACATACCCCATACTCTCTTCCCAAGAGTGTTTGGAGCAGGCGGTACATAATAGAAGCAAGGGGATCAAAAGGTATTCACTCGTAGCAAGTGGCAGGCGTCCGAGCATGGTGGATACACTTCGGTATGCCGCCATATACAGGGAGATCCGAAAAGCCGAACCCTCTTTGCATCTTTGCGCATCGCTCGGATTGGCTACGGAAGATACCCTAAAGGTGCTTCATGAAGCCGGTGTTACCACTTATCATTGCAATATGGAGAGTGCGCCGTCCCACTTTATCACACTCTGTTCCACGCATACACAGCAGCAGAAAGAGGAGACCATTGCCGCAGCCCGAAAGGTCGGGATGAAAGTCTGTTCCGGAGGAATCATCGGCATGGGCGAGAGCAGACGACAGCGCATAGAGTTTGCGCTCTATCTTCAAACGCTTGGAGTGGAAAGCATACCCATCAATATGCTCCAGCCGATACCGGGAACACCGCTTGGAGATACCGCACTGCTCTCTGCCGACGAACTCCTTTTGGCGGTGGTGATTTTCCGTTTGGTCAATCCCACAGCCTACCTTCGCTTCTCCGGCGGACGTGCACAGATGGATAGAGAGACACAGAAAAAAGCACTCTATATCGGTATTAACTCCGCCATCACAGGCGATTTACTCACAACCACTGCATCTGTTACGGACGAAGATATGCTGCTCTTCCGGGAGATGAAGTACGATACTAAAGCAGAGACAACATGGGAACGATGAACCATTTATGGCAGGAAAGACTCCGCTGGGACAGGGATCATCTTTGGCATCCTTACACCTCAACCATAGACCCTTTGGAGGTTTATCCGGTGGTTTCAGCCAAAGGAGCTACCATTACGCTTGCGGATGGAACAGAGCTTACAGACGGTATGAGCTCCTGGTGGGCGGCTATACATGGCTACTCTCACCCGGTACTGGTGCAGGCTCTTCAGGGTCAGGCAGAGACGTTGAGCCATATCATGTTTGGCGGATTGACGCATGAGCCGGCTGTGGAGTTGGGCAAACTCCTGTGCGAGTCGGTATTGCCCAAAGGGGTAGATACCATTTTCTATGCCGACTCAGGCTCCGTAGCCGTGGAGGTTGCCATGAAGATGGCATTGCAGTATCAGCATGCCAAAGGGGAGCGACAGCGTACACGATTTGCCGCACTCTCTTCCGCTTATCATGGCGATACCTGGCACGCAATGTCCGTATGCGATCCGATCACCGGCATGCACGGGCTCTTTGCCGGAGCACTTACACCTCAATATTTCCTTCCACAACCTTCTATCCCTTTCGGAGGAGCATGGAGCGAAGAAGCGATGCGCCCTCTGAAAAATCTCTTGGAAGAGAAAGGCGAAGAGATCGCCGCTCTTATCCTTGAGCCGATAGTGCAGGGCGCAGGAGGGATGTACTTCTACCATCCCGAATACCTGAGACAGGCAAGAAGACTCTGCTCTCATTTCGGCGTACTGCTGATATTCGACGAAATCGCCACAGGCTTCGGGCGGACGGGCGAGATGCTTGCCGCTTATCATGCAGATGTGTTGCCCGATATTATCTGTATCGGCAAAGCCTTGACGGGAGGGTGTATGACGCTTTCCGCAACGGCAACCACCAAAGAGATTGCGGATATTATCTGTTCCGGAGAGGCGGGTTGTTTCATGCACGGGCCCACCTTTATGGCAAATCCTCTTGCCTGTTCGGTTGCTCTTGCATCTACCCGGCTGCTTCTCTCCAAGCCATGGAGGAAGAGGGTTAAAGAGATAGAGCTGACACTCCGAAGCGAGCTATCCTCCCTTGCCGACCTCTTCACCGTGAAAGAGGTACGCTGTCTCGGTGCCATCGGAGTGGTAGAGATGAAACAGCCGGTAGATATGAAGCGGCTCATCCCGCAGTTTATCGAAGAGAAGATCTGGGTACGTCCGTTCGGCAGGCTCGTTTATCTCATGCCGCCATTCATGGCGGTTACGGACGAGGAGCTGTTCAAATTGACCTCCGGACTCTCTAAAATAGTAAAGCAAAATGCAGTACAGCGATAGAATAGATGCCTTGAAAGCAGCAGGCACTTACCGTAAAATTCCTCAACTTAAAGTGGAGGGGAAATACGTATGGGCAGATGGTAAGAGGTATATCAATCTTGCCGGGAACGACTATCTCGGTATCTCCACCGATACAGACCTTAGAGATAAGTTCGGAAATCGGGCATTGGAGCTGCCTTTCTCCTCTTCATCTTCTCGTCTGCTCACGGGCAACTCTCCCGAACATGAGGCTTTAGAGGCGGAGTTGTCCCGGCTCTATGGCAGAAAATCCGCTCTGCTGTTCGACAGCGGATACCATGCCAATCTCGGCATTCTGCCCGCACTCTCCGATGATAAGACGCTCATCCTTGCGGACAAACTGGTACACGCCAGCATCATAGACGGTATAAGGCTCTCCGGACGGGAGTTCCGCCGTTTCAAGCACAACAGTCTGCCCGACCTCGAAGCCCTTCTGCAACGCTTTGCATCCGAGTATGAGACCATATGGGTCGTGGTTGAGAGCCTTTACAGTATGGATGGAGACTTTGCGCCCTTGACCGATATTGTGGCTCTCAAACAGCACTATCCTCAGCTCCGTATCTATGTGGACGAAGCCCATGCCGTGGGTGCGACAGGTAAGAAAGGGCTTGGCTGTGTCGAGGATTTAGGACTGTTGGAGCAGGTGGATATTCTCATCGGAACCATGGGAAAGGCTCTCTGCAGTGTCGGAGCGTTTGCACTTTCCGGTGCGGAGGTGCGCGAGCTGTTGGTCTCTACCTGCCGACCGCTTATTTTCTCCACGGCTCTTCCTCCCGTCTGCACGGCATGGTCGCTTCATGTGGTGCGTCATCTCTCCGGTATGGATGCGCAGAGGGCGCATCTTCACCGCCTTGTTGCTCTGCTGAAAGAGCGTACCGGTCTGCCTCTCTCCTCTTATATCGTGCCGGTTCATGCCGGAAGCGAGGAGTGTGCAGTACGGATGGCAGAGGAGTTGAAAGCCTCTGGTTTCTTTGCTTTACCCATACGTAAACCGACTGTTCCTCCCGGTGGGGAGCGTGTCCGACTCTCTCTCTCGGCAGCTCTTACCGAGCAAGAAGTGGAACTTTTGGCGCAAACTATTGTAAGGGTAATGCAGACCGCCTGATATATATCGCTTTAGAGAAAATGTTTTTGACACTATCACAAAATATTTTAATCACCTTAAAGAGTTTCGATGAAGCCGAACAGAGTTGTAAACCAAGCACCGGTTGGTGGAAATCAAGCTTTGAAAAGAGCCAACCAAAGCTTGATTTCCACTCTTCAAAGTTCGACTTCAAGTTTTTAATCCGTTCAGAGAAGAAAACAGAGCCGTTCGGCACTTTTTCCGAACGGGTTCAAAGAAATTTATAAAAGGAATAGAAACAAGAGATCACAGAGATGAAGATAAAGCAGATCGCGACTCCTCACTCCGCCAAAGCCCTTCTCTACTTCGGGGGATGGGGTTCTACGCCCGAATCGGTCGGGCATCTTTCCCTGCCGGACGGGACGGATTATTTTGCATTTTACGACTATCGGGAGGTCTCACCCGAAGAGCTGCCTCCGTTGGAGCGGTACGAAGAGATAGCCGTAGTGGGTTGGAGCATGGGGGTATGGGCTATCTCCGTCCTGCGAGAGCATCTGCCCGACAGAGCAAGGCTGATAGCCGTTTGCGGTACGCCTTATCCGATGCACGACGAATGGGGCATCCCGGATGAGATATTCCGCGCCACACTGACCAACTTGGACGAAATGAACAGAGAGCGATTCAATAGACGGATGTGCGGAGGGCGTTCTCTCACGGCTCTTTACAACAGCTTTGCTTCTCGCTCTACGGAAGATCTCAGAGAGGAGCTTACCTCTGTTTTCGAGCATCAATCCTCTCGTCTTGCCGGCATAGCTTCTCGATACGCTCCCGATAAAGCTCCCTCTCCGTTCCATCAGGCTTGGATTGCCGAGAAAGATCTTATCGTTCCCACCCCCAATCAGGTCAGATATTGGAGCCATGTAGGTGTGGATGCCAAGATTATCGAGGGCGTGGGGCACTATCCTTTCCTCTCTTTCCGGAGTTGGAGCGAACTTATTTATCCCTTGGCGGATACAGACCGATGAATAGCAGCAGCAACATAGACAAACAACTTGTGCAGAGGCGGTTTACCAATGCTCTGCACACCTACGATAAAGAGGCTTCCGTGCAGCAGCAGATTGTCCGGCACATTGCCGAACTGCTTCCTGCCTCTCTTCCGGACGGGGCTATCTTCGAAGTGGGATGCGGTACGGGATTTTTGAGCCGGGTATTGGCGGAGCGTTATCCTCTGCATCCGCTTCTGCTCAACGATCTCTGTCCGGAAGTGGAAGAGAGTCTGGAGGTGTACAGCGAGTTTATCCCCGGTGATGCGGAGCTTCTAAACTGGCGCAGCGATCTTGCAATGGTGGCATCGTCATCGTGTATCCAGTGGTGGCACAAGCCGTTGGGCTTCTTCTCCAAAGCGTACGATGCGCTCAAGAGAGGCGGTGTGCTGCTCTTTTCGACCTTCGGACCGGAACAGATGCACGAGCTTAAAACCATCTTTCCCCCGGCTACACTCTCTTACGATACCGTTTCTGTTTTGCAGGAAGCCATGGAGCAGGCAAGGTTCAGGCATATCTCCATCCGTCGGGAGCAGACCACGCTCTACTTCGACTCTTTTCTTCTGCTCTTGAAACACCTCAAGCAGACAGGAGTAAACGGTATCCGGCAGGAGGAGAACCTTACCCCGGGAAAGATGCGAGAGATGGAGGAGGCGTACAGAAAGGCTTTTGCCAATGAGACAAACAACTTCAAGCTCCCCCTTACCTATGATGCAATATGGGGTAGAGCCGAAAAAATATAATCTGACCAGATGAAATATTTTAAGTGCAACGGCATAGACCGGCTTTCGGATCTCCTGACAGAGAGCGTTTACTTCGTTTCCGGCATAGACACAGACGCCGGGAAAAGTGTGGCAACCGGTTTGCTTTCCAAGCAGCTGCTTTCGGAGGGCGTCAGGAGCCTTACTCAGAAGATGGTGCAGACCGGTGTAACCGCTCCGGTGGCAGAGGATATTGTTACCCATCGCCGTATAGAGGGGCGTCCCTTGCTGGATGAAGACCGGAATGGGAGTACCTGTCCGCTTCTGTTCAGCTACCCTTGCTCTCCGCACATGGCTGCTTCGAGGGACAGAAAACCTCCGATAGATACCGCTCTTATATCGGATGCAACGGCGAAGCTGACTGCTCTTTGCGACTGTCTTCTCCTTGAAGGAGCAGGCGGACTCATGGTTCCTCTCACGGAAGATCGCCTTACAATAGACTACATCGAAGAGCAGAAGATCCCCACGATACTGGTTGCCACCGCCAAGTTGGGCAGTATCAACCATACGCTTCTCAGCCTCGATGCTTTGAGACAAAGAGGGATAGCCGTGCCGTTGTTGGTCTATAACAGACACATCGCAACAGATTGCGAGATCACGGAAGAGACACTCAGATGGCTCTCGCAATACCTTTCCCGGCACTATCCTGATACCATACTTCTGGAGATGGAGAGCATCGTTCTGTGAAACGGTATATTATAACTACTTTTGTATATAACATTACGTAAGACAATGAGATATAGAACAGAGTATAACAGAATGGGAGTCAGAGCAATCCTCGGCTCTGTTTTTCTCTTCTCCATAATCCTTTCCGGGTGTGTCAGTCATAAGAAAGCGTTGGAGCGGAAAGAGCAGCTGCATTACAAGAAAACCTATCACTCTCCCAAGCGAGAGATGCGTGCGGCATGGATTCAGACCGTTCACCAGGGGGAGTATGCACGCATGAGCGTGGAGGAGATGCAGCAAGACTTCTTGCGAAAGCTGGATAAGCTGCAGGAACTTCGTTTCAATGCCGTCTTCTTTCAGGTTCGTCCGGAGAGCGATGCGTGGTACCGGAGCCGTCTGGAGCCTTGGAGCCGTTTCCTTACCGGCACTCAGGGTGTTGCGCCTTCGCCTCTATGGGATCCGATGCGCTTTCTTATCGCAGAGTGTCATAAGAGAGGGATGGAGTTTCATGCGTGGATCAATCCTTATCGTGCCGCAGCCAACGCATCTATTCCTCTTGCTCCGGAGCATCCCTATTCCCGTAATCCGGAGTGGTTTGTGAGGTATGACAATCAGCTTTTGTACAATCCGGCTCTTGAGCAGTGCCGTCGGCACATCTGTTCGGTGGTGGATGACATTGTCTCCGAATACGATGTGGATGCCATTCATATGGATGACTATTTCTATCCATACCCTAAGCCCGGTCTTCCTTTAAGGGATGAAGCTTTTTTTCAAGCAGACCCAAGAGGTTTCGAGAACATCGCAGACTGGCGGAGGGATAATGTGAACAGACTCGTTGAAGAGATCAGCACCACCATTCGGACACGGAAACCATGGGTGAGATTCGGTATCAGTCCTTTCGGGATATTCCGAAACAAGCGCACGGCAAAAATGGGTAGCGAAACCAACGGACTGCAAAACTACGATGACCTTTATGCGGATATTCTGCTCTGGGATCATGAAGGCTGGGTGGACTATATCGTTCCGCAGATATATTGGGAAATGGGTCATTCGGCGGCTGACTATACTGAACTGGTTTACTGGTGGGGCAAGAACATCAAGCATGCTCACTATTACGTGGGACAAGATATAAAGCGTACCATGAACAAGCAACAGCTACACCCGAAGCTCTCGATGGCTGCGGAGGTGGCGCAAGGCAATGTAATGTGGCCCGCCAACGAGGTACTCTGGAATACCGGAGGGGTTCAAGATCTGCTCAAGAGGGAGTATTACAGCCACTATGCACTTATTCCGCCTTACACACACATTGCCGGTGATGCTCCGAAACAGATACGAGGCATCAAAGCACTGTGGACAGAGCAAGGCTATACCCTTACCTGGCTTCCGGACGAAAGCTGTGAGGGACTTCCTTCTGCACCTCACTATTATGTGGTTTATGCCTTTGCCGGAAAGGAGAAAATCAATACTTCCGATCCTGCACATATTGTGGCAGTCTGCCGAAGCCCTTACTACATCCTGCCATACAGGGATGGCAAAGAGAAGTTTACCTATGTGGTTACTCCGGTATCCCGTATGCACATCGAGGGTAAAGGGTTGAAGATTAAGGTTAAACTCTAACCCCGATCTTATTCAAAACTATGAGTAAAACATTACTGACCTATCAAAGAAGAGTCTCATCTCCCGTAAGAGTGGGAGATATTATTATAGGCGGAGATGCCGATATTGTTGTCCAATCCATGGCAAGCGTAGACACCATGGACACGGAGGCATCTGTCGCACAAGCCGAACGTATAGCGGATGCCGGCGGACAGCTTGTCCGTTTTACGGCACAAGGTGTACGTGAAGCCAATAATCTGAAAGCCATCCGTAACAGACTGCATGAGAGTGGTTACGATCTGCCTTTGGTGGCGGATATACACTTTAATCCGGCTGCCGCTTATGCTGCTGCCACCACGGTTCAAAAGGTTCGGATCAATCCCGGAAACTTTGTCGATCCTGCCCGAAAGTTTATCTCCGTCGAGTACAGCGAGGAAGAGTATGCGCAGGAGTTGGCTAAGATAGAAGAGGTATTCGGTAAATTTCTCGACATCTGCATTGCCAACGGAACGGCTATCCGCTTGGGAGTCAATCACGGATCACTTTCGGACCGTATCATGACCCGCTTCGGAAACACACCGGCAGGGATGGTGGAGAGCTGTATGGAGTATCTTCGTGTCTGTCGAAAGAAGTCGTTTCATGACGTGGTTATCTCCATCAAGTCGTCCAATACGGCAGAAATGACCACCACAGTGCGTCTCCTGGTAAAAAGAATGGATGCGGAAGATATGCACTACCCGTTACATCTTGGCGTTACAGAGGCCGGAGACGGAGAAGATGGCAGGGTAAAGAGTGCCGTAGGTATAGGCTCTCTTCTTGCCGATGGTATTGGCGATACGATCCGGGTATCTTTGAGCGAAGAGCCGGAAGAGGAAATCCCCGTGGCGGAAACGCTTGTCGCTTGCGCCAAAGCGATGAAAGAGGATAGCACACCCATATATATCTATGGAGAGGATGCAATGAGTTCCCCTCGCATAGCGTTGTTGCAAGGCAAGGTACATCCTGTTGTCGTGAGCCGTTGGCACCCTTCTCTTTTGACGCTTTCGGCTTCGGAGCAGCCCGACTATATTTTAACCGAAGAAGACATGGCAGATGTGCCTGCCGATTGGCAGGATAAAATCCTGAACCATAAGGATGGATACCGGGCGATGAACTGGGACGAACTCTTGAATATGCCGGATGAAGCCCTCTCCCGACTCTCTTCAAAGGATATACTTCTCGTTTCTTTCTATCCTCCGACAGTTGTCAGAGCACTTAAAGCAGTAGAGTCGCGTCTGAAAGAACTGGCTCCGAACACTCCTCTCATCGCTCGTCTTGTGATGCCTAAGCAGGATCGGGGCAAACTCTATACGGAAGCAGGCTTCTATCTTGGCGGTTGGTTGCTCTCGCGTAACGGTGCCGGCTTGATGATGGATATAGCCGGAGAAGATCATACGCACCTCTCTTTCTCTCTTCTTCAAGCGAGTCGTCGCCGCATTACAAAGACCGAGTACATCTCCTGTCCGGGGTGCGGACGGACACTGTTTGCGTTGCAGTCCACCGTTGCGCGTGTAAAAGCTGCCACCGAACACCTCAAAGGGCTGAAGATAGGGGTGATGGGCTGTATAGTGAACGGACCCGGAGAGATGGCGGATGCCGATTACGGCTACGTTGGAGCCGGTCCCGGAAAGATAGACCTCTATAAGGAGAAAAACTGCGTGGCTAAAGGCATCCCTCAAGACGAGGCTGTGGAAAGACTTGTACAGCTCATTAAAGATTGTGGAGACTGGAAAGATCCCGACTAAACAGATGAAACAACAGACCATGAAACTGAACATAGAAAAGATAAGAGCAGACTTTCCTGCTCTTAACACAACCATTTACAACAAGCCGCTTGTCTATCTCGACAATGCAGCCACTACACACAAACCGAAGAGCGTGTTGGATGCCTTGACGGACTCTTATACCCACCGGAATGCCAACATTCATCGGGGAGTGCATCGCTTGAGTCAGGATGCCACAGAAGCGCACGAGGCGGCTCGTACCCATATAGCTTCGTTTCTCTCAGCACCTTCAAAAGATGAAGTGCTCTTTACTCGTGGTACGACTGAAAGCATCAACCTTGTTGCCTCTTGCTACTGCGAAAAGTTTTGTAAACCGGGTGATGAGATTCTCGTTTCCCGTATGGAGCATCACTCCAATATCGTTCCGTGGCAGATGGCAGCGGAGAAAACGGGAGCGGTTGTCAAGGCTGTGAACGTTACGCCGGAGGGTTTACTCGATTTGGAACACCTTGCTTCTCTTCTCTGCGAACGCACCAAAGTGGTCTCCCTTTGCCATGCTTCCAATGTGCTGGGTACTATTAACCCCATCTCCCGAATAGCGGAAATGGTTCATGCCACAGGTGCTATTCTCGTTGTGGATGGCGCACAAGCCGTGGCGCATACTGCAGTTAATGTACAGGATTTAGGTGCAGACTTCTATGCCTTTAGCGGACATAAGATTTACGCTCCTACCGGTATCGGCGTCCTTTGGGGCAGGTCGGATTTATTGGAGAGTATGCCTCCGTATCAGGGAGGAGGCGAGATGATCCGTACCGTCTCCCTGGATCACGGCACCACTTACAACGACCTCCCTTTCAAGTATGAAGCCGGAACGCCCGACTTTATCTCCAGCGTTGCTCTCAGCGAAGCGGTCAGGTATGTCGAGGAGATAGGTTTTGCGGAGATAGCAGCATACGAAAAAGAGCTGTTGGACTATGCAACGGCACAACTCATAAGCGAGATTTCCGATGTTCGTCTCATAGGTACAGCTCCTCAAAAAGAGGCGGTACTCTCATTCCTTATAGGGGATCTTCACCCGTTCGATGTGGGGACTCTTCTCGACAGACAAGGCATTGCCATCCGCACCGGACACCATTGCGCACAACCTCTGATGCACCATCTCGGCATAGAGGGAACGATGCGAGCCAGCTTCTCATTCTACAACACAAAAGAGGAGATAAATGTTTTTGTCCATGCTCTTAAGCGTGCGGTAGATATGCTGAGGTAAGCAAGAAAATAAGGATTAAATAGTGGAAGAGATTGTCCGAAATATACTCCGGACAATCTCTTTTCTTTTGCTCTTTTGGGGATGAATAAAAAGCCTTTTTGGTGAGAGCTTTTATATAAAAACGGATAGCTTGAAAACGATTCCGAAATCCTCTTCTCCGAACCGATTTAAGATTGGGAAAATTTCTTTATTCGTCCAAAACGCTATATATCAGCCGAGTAAGAAAAATCGCGAATTTGGAAAAAATTTTTTCTCAGTCCGTTTGATGGGGCTTTTTCGCGTTAATTGGTGTGAATTTTAACACCCTTTTCTGTAAACGTTTCCTAATAAAGAAATTTGCCTTTTCAGGGGTATTTTAGGTCGAAAATACGTAGTTGGTTGATTGTTAGCGCTTTAATGGTTTTGGCTAAACACGTTAATCGAATCCGGTAAACGTGTTTAATGAAATCGGTAAACGTGTTCGTTGAAAAATTAAACACGTTAAGCCGAAACAATATGCTCGTTTANTTAATCGAATCCGGTAAACGTGTTTAATGAAATCGGTAAACGTGTTCGTTGAAAAATTAAACACGTTAAGCCGAAACAATATGCTCGTTTACTGTTTTTGCTTAACAGGTATCGAAAATCGTGTTAATAAAATGGCTCTGATTTAACAGTTCGGTCGTGCTCTGAAAACGACCCCTCCGATCAAAATAGAGAGCGAGAAAAAAGCGAGCATTTTTCGGTATGGAATATATAAAAAATCACTTTCTTCCGCCGGCATAAAACGGGAGGATTTTTTCTCCACTCTGTTTCCAAAAACAGTCTCCTGCTTTTACCTTTTTTTCTTATCTTGCCACCATGTTAGGGCAGAGAGTGGAAAAGTGCTTTCCGATGCCTTTATACACACCACCATTACAAGACTGTTTCCCATGAAATCCAAGTTGATATTCACTCTCGTTACCGCCATTCTCTATCCCGTACTCGCAGGAGGACTGGCTTATCTCTTAGCTTCGTTGGCTCGTGATCAGGGTGCAGATACCGCAAGTGCGGGTATGTTGCGCGGTTTTCTGCAAATATCCTTGTCGATACTCTTCTCTCTTGTTCTGTTTGTCGTGAGTCTGCTGCTTTCCAAACGCTGGTTGGACAGCTATGTCCCCGCTTTCATCGCGCCGCTTATTATTCTTCTGATTTATTGGCTTGTCGGTACTGTTCGAGAGGTTATAAAGAGTCGGGGTACCCCTTATGTGGAGTATTATGAGAGCGGTATCCTGAAAGAAGAGGGCAGGAAGAGAGGTCTTTATGGCGAAAGAATCGGAAAGATAAAGCAGTATAGACCGGACGGCTCTTTGGAAGCTGTGGAAACGTACAGAGAAGGTACGGTGGATGGAATGTGTCGTTACTATCATCCCAATGGGCAGCTGTGGGCAGAGGGGGACAAAATACCGGTGGATAAAGGGACCTATTGGGATCATATAGAAGTAGGGAAGTGGCACTATTACAGAGAGAATGGCGAGCCGGATGATGTTCGGAGCTATTCCCAGAAAGGTGTGCCCAAAAAGTCCAAAGCGTATAAGCTTTACAAAGATTCTATCGGTTTGATACGCCGGATAGGAAGCAATGACCCTTTCTCCGGAGAGATGGATATGGTGCCTGTCGTCGAGACCGGTATGTTCTTCCCAAGGCACTATAAAGGGGCTGTGGTAAATGGAATGTTGAATGGCAATATTCGGATATACTGCAATACCGATGAGGGTTTTGTGCCGGTTTTTGAAGGCAGCTTCAAAGATGGAGAGCGGCATGGAAAAGTGAGACGATTCTATCTGGACGGACAGCTGGAAATGGATGGATACTATCTCAACGGGCTGTTGGAGGGAGAGTTGATCTATTACTATCAAGATCCGTCCGGTACTCAGCCTCACGGACAGATAGAGTACAGCTGCTATTACAATAATGGTGAAAGGAACGGCACAGCACGTTGGTACGAAGAGGATGGTACGCTCTCGGAAGAGGTTGAGTTCAGAAATGGTGTGCGTCACGGCATATCCCGTATTTACAATAAAGACGGATCTTTCGAGGAGTATATCTATGAAGAGGGCGAGCGGATAGAGGAGGAAGATTAGAGAAAGATTGTCGCGGAGTTGTCCTTGTGCCGGTCGGATATAGCCCGAACCGGATGGAACCGTATCGCAGATGTGTAAGATCTTCTTAAAGAAGAGCTATCCAACAGAGAATCAAAAAACTATTATTAACTTTGTACCATAATCTCTTGGAGGAGGATAGAAGAAAATCCTGCTTCGGGAAGCACCTTACGGAGAGACACTAACAGGGGTGCTGCTTTTAGATTTGGTATGAACAAAAACTATGGAAGTAGGAAGAGAATGAGGCTGGGGCATACACTTCCCAAACTTCTGCTTTTTATAATCTTTACAATCACGATCTCCATGCCGGCTCTCGCCATAAAAGTGACGGGAAGGGTATTAAGTGGCGAAGGAACAAAAGCTCCGCTCAAGAGAGCTTTACTCGTGATTAAGGGGTCTTCTTTGCGAACCATGACCGACGGCAACGGGGTGTACGAGATGGATCTCCCTGTCGGTCGTTACACCTTTGTGGTCTCTTATGTGGGGTTCAAGCCGGAAACACGTTTGGTTAATATCTCCGGAGAGTCCGCCGTAACACAGGATTTCATTCTCGAACCTCTGGATATCGAAATAGAGGAAGTGGTAGTAACCGGAACAGGGACAGAGCACAGACTCAAGAATGCACCGGTTCAGACGGAGGTAATGACCTCTCGAATGCTGAAAGCATACGCCGGTAGGAGTTTGAGTGATTTGCTTTCGGGGTTGAGTGCTTCGTTCGACTTCTCTTCGTCGGATATGGGTTCGGGGATCTCTCTCGGCGGTTTGGGCAACGCTTACATCCTGATCCTCATAGACGGGAAACGCATTCACGGAGATACCGGAGGGCAGAACGACCTTTCGATGATCTCTGTTTCGGACATAGAGCGTATAGAGTTGGTCAAAGGTGCAAGCTCTTCTCTCTATGGCTCTGATGCCATGGCAGGCGTTATCAATATCATAACCAAAAAGAACTATCGAACAGCTCCGCTGGTGCTTGAAAACAGCACCAGAGCAGGCTCTTATGCCGATATACGGCAGAGCAATATGTTGTCTTTCAAGGTGGGTGCCCTTACTTCTGCCACACGCTATGCCTATCAACACACCGACGGATGGCAGAACAGCTCTCAAGAGCTTTACCGTAACAAACTCTATGAAGGCTCTACGACGCAGACGGTAAGCGAGTATTCCAATCACCGCATCCAGCAGGATTTCGAGTATCAACCCGGGAAAGATCTTCTGCTCTATGCTTCCGGGATGTACTATTATAAGAAACTGCTTCATAAACCGGGCGCACCACGCTGGCGGACGTTCCACCCATTCTATCGGGATATGGCGGTAATGGCAGGAGCGCAGTATAGGTTGAACGACAAGAGTATGCTCTCTTTGGATGCCTCTTTTAACCGCCATGCCTACTTCTATTCTTACTACGAGCGGACGATAGATGAGTATTTCCGTAAAGAGATGATAGATGGCAAAGAGGTGCATGTACCGCATCACATCTTTTACTATCCCGGTCAGGAGAGTCGCGAGAGCGATCAACGCCGTTGGCTTGCACACCTTAAGGGGGTATTCGATCTCTCTTCCAAACATAAACTTTCTGCCGGTGCGGAGTACATCGGAGAGCATCTGATAGCTCCCCGAAGACTTATCACGGACCGGGTTTGGACCTATACGCTCTCTGCTTATGCGCAAGACGAGTGGAATGCAATGCCGGATCTGAATGTAACCGCAGGTGTTCGGCTCGTGGGGCATCAGGCTTTCGGGATGACGGTAACACCCAAGATTTCGACCATGTATAAGATTGGCAATGTCAATCTTAGAGCGACATATTCCAACGGATTTAAGGCTCCCACTCCGAAAGAGCTCTATTACTTCTATGAGAGAGCCATGATGGGCAAGCTGCGTGTATATCTTGGAAATCAGGAGTTGAAGCCTCAACGCTCTCACTTTTTCTCCGGTGGGCTGGAGTACAGAACACCTAAAATCACGGCAGGAGCAACGCTTAGTCATAATCGGGTCAAGGATATGATCGCGCTTGTAAGGGTTCCGATTCCTCCTCAATACAGTAGCGATGAAGGCTCCGACTACGATGGCGCGATGCAGTATATCAATATGGAGAGTGCCGTGATTACGGATCTTGATCTCTCTTTCACTGTACGTCCCATCCGCTCACTTGCCATAGGAGCAGGATATAACCTGCTTAGTGCACGGGCGCATCTCATCAACAACGAAGAGAGTGAGAAAGCAGGCAAACCCGTATTGGAGCATAGAACAATAGATGGAACGGCAACGCATCGTGCAAATATCCGTGCCACATGGGATAAGAAATGGGAAGACTATGCTCTCGGAGTGGGTCTGTATGGCAGAATACAATCGGAACGCTTCTATCGTGAGTACGGCAATGCTCCCGGCTATATGCTTTGGAGGCTCAACACGACGCATACATGGAAAAACGACCGAACAGGGCTGCTCTTCGAGGCATCCGTAGGTGTAGATAATGTATTGAACCATTACGAGCGTCATCCTTACGGCTATAACTATGGTACTACATCGCCCGGACGAACATTTTATGCCGGGCTGACCATAAGATGGGGCAAGGCTCAACGCAAGATGAGAAACCTGAACAGTATGATGGAAGAAGAGTAACACAATTACTTTATACCGAGAATAAATAGGAATACTAACATTTAACTTTTACACAGATCGTTATGAAACCATTACGTAATCTTTGGGCAGTGATGCTTTTGCTATCTACAGCCCTCTTGTTTTCCTGTAAACAAGATGCTCCCGATGTGCCTCAATCTCCTGTTAAGTATGAGAAGAAGCACAACACAGCCATTCTTCTTGTAACATTTGGCTCTACTTGGGACGATCCTCATACAACTTACAAGGCTCAGATCAACCAGTTCAAGAAGGAGTTTCCCAATACAGACATTTTCTTCTCTTTCACTTCAAAGACTTGTATCAACCGTTGGTATGCCGAAAAGAAAGAGCAGTTCATCACACCGGATCTCTATTTGAAGTCTTTCATTGACAAGAACTACGAAAATGTTTACGTGCAAAGTCTTCACGTCATACCGGGAGAAGAGTACATGCTTCTCAGGGATGGATATGTGAAGAGCCACTATAACTTCATCGTACAAGACCTTAAACCGGAAAGAAAACCTGCCGTTTGCGGTAAAGCTCTTCTGGTATCGGACGAAGATATTGAAAGTGTTGGAAAGATCCTTGTAGACGCTTTTGCCGAAGAGCTGAAAGCCGGTCATGCGGTGGCTTTCATGGGACACGGTAATCCGGTATCCGACTATGACCATGCCAATGCTTCTTATGTCAAGATCGAAAAGAAGATGAAAGAGTATGCCAAGAAGACCTATAACAATGAAAATGTTTTCGTTGGAACGGTGGACTATCCGGCTATGCTTGTGGACTATGTTATGGATGGTCTGAAAGAGTCGAGCTGTAAAACAAAGACCGTTTACCTGCATCCTCTTATGTCTATTGCCGGTGATCATGCCAACAATGATATGCAAGGCGAGTACGATAAAGATGCTCCGGAAGACGAACAGAGCTGGAAAGTTCAGATAGAAAAGAAGCTTGGCTGGACCGTGAAGACCGTTACAAAAGGACTTGGAGACTATCCATCCATCAACGCTATCTGGATAGGTCATCTTAAAGATGCCATCAAAGACGCAGAAGAAGAGCAATAAGGTCTTTTTCTCACAACCGGTAATATAAATTACTTACAGGCAAAGCGGCCGCAGTGAAGAGGGTTACCTCTCACTGCTACCGCTTTGTCATGAAATACCAAATATGATGTTCAAACAAATTATTACAGCACTAATCATTATTCTTTCCTGTACCGCCACTGCTTTGGCACAGGATACCACAGCAAAAGGATACGTAATAGATGCCGATACGAAAAGGCCTGTCGAAGGCGTTGTCATACGTGTAAGCGGAACACTTGCCAGGGCAACAAGCAACAGCAAAGGCTATTTTGAGATACAGCGAGTCCCTTCGGATGCGGTATTGAAGTTTAGTCATGTCAGCTATCTGGCACGTACAATCTCGGCGGCAAAGCTATCCAAAGATCAAACCGTAGCCCTAACATCTTCCATGGTGAATATAGAACAAGTAACCGTTACAGGCACCGGAACACACAGACGAAACAAGGATGTTCCCATCCCGGTTACTGTCTTTACCGAAAAAGATCTGAAGAGACAAAACATCACCAACCTGAAAGAAGCTTTGCTCAAACTTATTCCATCCGTGACGGAAACACCTCTGGGAAGCATGGGATCCGTCATGACATTGAATGGTTTGGACGATAAATACATCCTTTTCTTAGTGAATGGGCAGAGACTCTTAGGCAGTGGATCTTCTGCTCCGGACCTTAGCAGAGTCAATCTTTCCAACGTTAAACGGATAGAAGTATTGGATGGAGCCGGTTCGATGATTCACGGATCGGATGCCATAGCAGGAGTAGTAAACATTATCACGAACGATATTCAGTCCGGAGTGGAGTTGGCTCTTAGCTCTTCGCTAAAAGATCACGGACGTCAGACCTATTCGGTTAATTTGGATGCAAAAGAGGGAAAATTCGGAAGCTATACTTCTTACAATAAACAGCTTACAGATGGTTGGATTCTTAATCCAATGGAAGAAGACAAAGAGGGCAAGCTTGTTCCCACGACCCGAATGGTGGTTATGGCATCCACAACTCACACGCTTTCTCAGCGTTTTACGTATGATTTCATGAGAGGAATGTCCCTGTATGCCGAAGGCTCCATTTCTCATTTTCTCCAGAACAGACCGGAGATGATCAACGGAACTAAAACGTCATACAACTACGATTTAGAGCATAAAAACGACTCTTATGCCTTTGGCGGACGATACGCAGTATCTCCAAAACTCTCTCTCTTTGCCGATTATTACAGAGATCACTACACCAGCTCTTACAACTACTTCCTTCCTGTGGGCAAAACAATCCGTCCGGGAGACAGTCAACTGCGTGTAGAGACTCGTTGGCACAAGACTTCCTTAAAAGGGATATACAATCTCAATCGCCAACACAAACTATCCTCCGGCATGGAGTACACCCTCGATGCGCTGGACAACTACTTCTCCACTTCGGACAAACTGAGAGAACCCGTAAGTACCGGAGCGTTTTCCTTCTACGCTCAAGACGAAATGCGTTTTTCAAGAGCCCTCCAAGCGATTGTCGGAGCAAGGATTACACGCCATGAAGTACTCGGAAGCTATGTTACTCCGAATGCCGCAGTGATGTACACATTAGGGGATTTGAAGTTCAGAGGATCGTATGCATCCGGATATAAGACACCTTCTCTGAATGCAATCTATACCTTTAACGTCAATAAGGATGGTACTCTGACCATTGGTGATGAGTCTTTACGCCCGGAACGCAGTCAGTTTTTCTCTGCCTCGATGGAGTACGCAACTAATCGTCTTGCTCTATCTCTCGGAGCGTATGCCAACTATCTCAGAGATAAAATAGAGCTTGTGGCTTTTGAAGTAACGCCGGAAGAGTTGGCACAATATCAAGCCAAGTATGGACCGGAAGTTACTCAAAACGTGGTGCGAAAGCGCAGTAACATAGACCGTGCAAGGGTTATGGGGCTCAAGGTTGGAGCAAAAGCATACCTCGGAGCCGGATTTATGTTGCAAGGCGACTACTCTCTTGTCGATGGCAAGAATCTGTCTGCGAAAGAGGGTGAAGACGACAGGCTGGACAAAACAATCCGTCATGCCGGAAATGTCTCCGCACAATGGACGCACTCTTGGGGTGGATACCATCTGAACGTAAACCTTACGGGAGAGTTGAGAGGACCTCGTTTCTCTTCTATTTATTCTCCAAGGATAGGGGATGCACCGGGTTATTCGCTTTGGAATATCAATACAACCCATACTTTTGAACTAGGTAAGCTGATACTGATGCCAACGGTAGGTATAGAGAATATCTTCAACTATGTGGACAATCGTCCCGGTTATCGTCATTATCTTAACGATAAAGGCAAAGGAGCCACAACGATGTCTCCTTATGCGACCATTACTCCGGGACGGACTTACTACCTCTCTCTCAGTGTAAGATTCAAGCAGTAAGGGAGGCATAGAGATTTAGACCATTCTCGGAATGGATCGGAGCGGGGATCGGATATGTATGGGGCATATATATTTCGATATCCGCTCTTTTTTATTCCCATTGCTCCGGAGTGTCTCTGCTTATTATCCACTCGGAGAGTGTAAGAGAAGGATGAAATGAATAGGTAAAAAAAGCAGACTGAACGCTTATATTGTTTCATCCGAACAGGTTAAGAGGTTAAAGTCAGGGTTTGATTTGTGGAAATCAAGCTTTAGGATTTGCAAATCAAGACTTGAATTGTGCCGTTCAAGGTTCGGTTTTTGGCAATCGGATCTTGGTTTTCAAGATTATACGGGTTTAAGACAATTTTTTAGAGTGATAAACCGATTTTGTGAATGGGTTTAAGTTTTAGTCGGACTTGGCAGAAGCAAAAGAAGTCCGATATTGTGCATATTTTTGTAACCTTTTAATTTATAATTGTTTAGTGTCTGTTTTGGAAGATAGAAATGGGCAAAATCTGCCCCTAAACAATCATCCGGCAGGCTTGTTTCTTTCTTTCGTTATTGTTAAATTTGCGTAGACCTTCGCAGGGATGGGTTACCCTGCGTTCTAATATTGATGGCTATGCATAATAAACAAACTTATTGCGTCATACTTGCGGGAGGAGAGGGAAACCGATTCTGGCCTTATAGTCGCAAGAGTATGCCCAAACAGTTTTTGGACTTCTTTGGTTTGGGTGAGACACTTCTTCAGATGACTTATCGTCGCGTTTCAAAATCTTTTTCAACGGAACGGATTTTGGTTTCTACCAATATCAACTATGTGCAGATCGTGCAGGAGCAGCTCCCCGAACTGCCTCTCGAAAATATCATCGTAGAGCCGTGCCGCAGAAATACCACAGCCACGTGTGCGCTGGCAACTCTTCATCTGTTGAGTAGAGATAGAGATGCGAAGGTCTGCTTTGCTCCATCGGACCACTTGGTATTGGATCACGACCTGTTCATAAAGACGATGAGGCAGGCATCTGCATACATTCACGAAAACGATAATGCACTACTTACGATAGGCATTGCACCCTCTCGTCCGGATGTCGGATACGGCTATATCCAAGTGGATGGTAAGGGAATGCCGGAAGATCCACTGGGTCATGTCTTCAAGGCAAAGACATTTACCGAGAAGCCCAAGGCAGAGATAGCGAGAATCTTTATCGAGAGTGGGGAGTTTTTCTGGAACTCCGGGATGCTCTTCGCAACCGGAACAGTCCTCCTCCAATCCCTTAGAGAGTATGCGCCCGAACTGATGGAGCGTTTGGAAGGACCGGACAAAGAGAGTCTGGCGCCTTATGGAACTCCCGATGAAGATGCCCATGTGGCAGAGACCTATCCCTACTGCCCCAATGTCTCCATAGACTATACGGTGTTGGAGAAAGCGGAAAACGTACACGTCTTGGTGGCAGACTTCGGATGGGCAGACCTGGGTACATGGGGTTCTGTCTACGAGATAGGGGAGAAGGATGCACGGGAAAATATGACGCTGCATGCTTCCGTGCTGGAAAATGAGAGCCGTCGCAATCTCGTGGTAAGCGATACTCCGGGTCGTCTCGTGGTGATGCAAGGTGTGGAAGATCTGTTCATCGTGGAGAAAGATGAGGTTCTGCTCATCTGCAAACGAGGCGAAGAGCAGAAGTTGAAGCAGCTTCACTTGGCGGCGATGTCGAAAGGAAAAGAGTATGTATAACCTTACAGAGAAAAAGAGAAACTATGAAAAAGCTGTTTTTGACCGCATTGGTCGTTCTGCTTGCCGTTGCAGGCTTGTCTGCGCAAGAGAGTATGGAAGTGATGAAGAGCTATGAAGGGGTCTACTCTTCCCCTCAGATTCCGATACAGCTCCATATCTCCGTACGAGGAGAGCAGCTCACCGCTCAAGGTACGGGGCAACCCTCTTTCGAGCTGACCTATATCTCTCCTGCCCGATACGAGAACAGGCAGGCCGGGATCGTGATAGAGTTTGTTACAAAGGAGAATAAGCTCATCATGGAACAGAGTGGTATGCGCATAGAAATGACCCGATCCGCTGCCGGTTCTGCTACAAAGGTGGTGGTGAAACCCGAAGTGCTCGACACTTATGTAGGGGTATATGGTTCGCCGAACTTCCCTGCAAAGATTACGATAAAGCGTACCGGCAACGACCTTACGGCTCAAGTGACATCGCAACCCACGGTGGCTCTCGACTGTAAGAGCGAACGTCTGTTCGTGAATGCCGCTTTAGGGCTTGAGATAGAGTTCTTCCCGAAAGAGAAGAAGCTCGTTTTGAGACAGATGGGACAGACTTTGGAGATGAAAAGAGAAGGATAGCAAGGTACAAGCATGAGATATATCATGATGGTTGTGGCTGTCGCAGCCACATTTTATTCCATTACTGTTCAGGCGCAGG
The DNA here is from genome assembly GCF_000768895.1 of Porphyromonas sp. COT-108 OH2963. Classification (NCBI taxonomy): domain Bacteria; kingdom Pseudomonadati; phylum Bacteroidota; class Bacteroidia; order Bacteroidales; family Porphyromonadaceae; genus Porphyromonas; species Porphyromonas sp. COT-108 OH2963. The sequence goes on from NZ_JRAP01000015.1 coordinate 90,144, forward strand.
ATACTACTATCCTCCGCCTGAACAGGTTTTTGGAGATGGTGGAGCAGGAGGAAATGGTGATGGGAAATATTTCTGTCTTCCATTCCGGAAAGGAGATCTGCTCCAAGGCAATGGGGTTCAGAGATGTGGAGCATGGGGTAAGGGCAGATTTGGAAACACGTTATCGTGTCGGCTCTGTAAGCAAAACCTTCTGTGCGGTGGTGATACTGCGCCTTGTGGAAGAGGGCAAACTCTCTCTGCAAGACAGGCTGAGCCGTTTCTTTCCTTCTGTTCAAGGCTCCGAAAATATCTCCATAGAGCAGATGATGAGGCACAGAAGCGGTCTGAAAAATTTCCTTGAAACGCCCGACTATATCCACTGGAAGCAGCAGGTGCACACGAGAGAACAGCTGCTGATCCGTATTGAGACTGCCGGCTTGTCGTTCGATACTCCCGATTCAAAAGCGGAGTATTCCAACAGCAACTATGCCCTTTTGGCGATGATAGCCGAGCAGGTCTCCGGAAAGAGCTATTCCGCACTGGTGCGAGAGTATATCACTGATCCGCTGGGGCTTTCCGCTACTCGTGCAGAGGGAAACATAGAGCCGAAAGAGAATGAAGCGCTCTCTTACCGTAGAAGTTCGGAGTGGAGCTTTGCCGGCTATACCGACAGCTCCATTCTGCTTGGTGCCGGAGATGTGATCTCCACGCCAACGGAGCTGAACAAGTTCATTTCTGCCTTGATGAGCGGCAAGCTTCTATCTTCAGCCTCTTTGGTAAAGATGTTGGAGCTGAAAGAGAAATACGGCATGGGGATATTACCGCTCTATTTTAACGATAAAGTGGCTTACGGACATACGGGCGGGATAGATGGTTATGCCTCTGCGCTCTTCTATTTCCCGGACTCCGGCTATTCGTATGCCTATACATTCAACGGCGTGCAAGAGGATCTTTCGGTCGTTGTTGCCGGTCTGGTGAGTGCCATATACGATATGCCGTGGCAAAAGCCGCAGCCTGACGATCCTTCTACCTACTATCGCTACGAGGGGATATATGTTTCGTCCGACTTCCCTCTGCCCATATTCATTGGTGTACAAGAGGGTAAGCTCATGGCACAAGCACTCGGACAGTCCTCTTTCCCTTTAAAAGGTGCCGGCAAAGGGGTATTTGTCTTTGTCCCGGCTGCAATAAGAGTTATCTTTGAACCGGAGAAAGATGAAATGCTATTCCTGCAAGGAGGATTCCAAATCAGGATGAAAAAGATGTCTAAACAACCATAAAAACAGAGCTGCTGTATGAAAAAGAAGAAGATTGTGTTCTTAACCGGAGCCGGAATGAGCGTAGAGAGCGGTCTTGAAACATTTCGAGATGCCGACGGACTCTGGGCAAAGTATAGAATAGAAGATGTATGTACTCCGGAAGCACTGCGCCGAAATCCCGATCTTGTTCGTGAGTTTTATAACATGAGAAGGGAAGAGATCGCGAAAGTAAAACCTAACGGAGGTCATCTTGCCATAGCTGCGTTGGAAGAAGAGTACGATGTTGTGGTGGTTACTCAGAATATAGACGACCTGCATGAACGTGCCGGCTCCACGCAGATAGTACATTTGCATGGCGAAGCAATGAAGTGCGCTTCTCTCTCCGATCCGCATACTCCTCTTCCATTACCGGAAGGAAGGCTTGCGCTCACTGCCGATGATGTGGATGCCCGTGGTCTTCCTCTCAGACCTTTTGTGGTATTCTTTGGAGAATCTGTGCCTATGTTGGATGAGGGTATTCGTCATGTTTCGGAAGCGGATATATTTGTCATCGTCGGAACAAGCCTGAATGTCTATCCTGCCGCAGGGCTTATACACTATGCCAAACCGGATACACCTATCTTTCTGATAGACCCTAAGGAGGTTGCGATGAGTGGATTGGAGTTTACTCATTTCCGTTGCGGAAGCAGTGAAGGTATGCAACTCCTAACCGCCAAACTGGAACAACTAAAACAACATTCGTAATATGATGAGATGGGAACAGCTCCTGCAAGACACACGTCTGGGTATGGAGGACTATCATGTCAAGTCTGTAGGACGGACAGACTTTCAGAGAGACTATGACAGACTGATCTTTTCCGCTCCTTTTCGCCGTTTGCAGAACAAGACACAGGTATTCCCTCTACCGGGAAAAGTGTTTGTTCACAACAGGCTTACGCACAGCCTTGAAGTTGCTTGCGTCGGACGTTCGCTGGGAAACAATGTCGGGCGTATTCTGAGGGAGAAATATCCTCAAAGCGAAGCTACATTCGAGGAGATCGGAAGCATTGTCGCCGCTGCCTGTCTGGCGCATGATATGGGAAATCCTCCCTTTGGACACTCCGGGGAGAGGGCTATATCCGCCTATTTCAACGAGGGTAACGGGGCAAAGTACAAGGAGGAGGTGATCAGTGAAGGCGGCAGATGGTCGGACTTTGGACATTTTGAAGGCAATGCCAACGCTTTCCGCCTGCTCACTCACAGCTTCAAAGGGCGTCGCAGTGGCGGTTTTGCTCTCACGTATAGTACACTTGCATCCATCGTCAAGTATCCTTACCCTTCGCACTGTGCCCTTGCGTTGAGAAAGAAGAAGTACGGATACTTTCAGACAGAAGAGCAGACTTATGCCAATATAGCCGACCGGCTCGGCATCCCAATAGTGGAGGAAGATAACGGCATCCTGCTTCATGCCCGATACCCTCTTGTTTATCTGGTGGAAGCTGCCGATGATATATGCTACCAGATCATGGATATGGAGGATGCTTTTAAGCTGAAGCTGATAGACGAAAAGGAGGTCAAAGATATTATGTCCCGCTTCCTCAGCCCGGAGAAAACCGATAACGTGCAAAAAACAATGGACCGGGTGACGGACAAGAACGAGCAGATTGCTTACATCAGATCGGTTGTGATAGGCACTTTGGTAGAGGAGTGTACTCGCGTATTTGCGGAAAATGAAGAAGCTATCCTTGGCGGTACATTCAAGGGAGCACTTACCGACAACCTTTCGACCCAGGTACAGGCTGCCTTTAAGCATTGTGCCGAAACGGCAAAAACAAAAGTCTACTGCGCCAGAGAGGTTAAGGATATAGAGATGGCAGGTTTTACCATTTTTGCAGACCTCCTCGAACGGCTTATCATTGCTCAGAAATATCCTCAAAGAGCCTATTCTCAGCTTTGGTTTGGTCGTGTCCCTGAACAGTACAACCTCAAACACGCCACACTTTATGGCAAGATCCAGACAGCTCTGGATTATATTTCCGGTATGACCGATATATATGCACTGGATCTTTACAGGACATTGACCGGAATGAGTCTTCCTGCCGTTTAGACGAACTATGAGAGAATAGATGAAAAACCACATATTTATTCTGATACTGTTGCTCCCTTTCTTTTGTGAAAGAGTTCACGGAGCTACTCCTCCGCAGTCTCAATGGAGCGGAGATGTCGAAGCATTTTTATGGCAGGGCGGACGGCTTTCGATAAGTCCCGAAACGCCTTTGAGCCGGGCGTCAATATCTCACGACTACGCATGGAGAGGGAATGAAACCACCTGGGTAATGCAGACTGCTTTTACAGGTGTGCCTACCGGCAGAAACGGTTTTCGCTGGACGCTGTTTGCTTTGAAGAGTAACCGGAAGATGCTGTCCTATCTCATCACACCGGAAGAGAACGGATCTGTTTTGTTGTTACAAGAGAGGAGTCGGTCGCTGTCAAAAGAGGATCAAAACGATGTCTCTGTCCGAAGCCTGCTACGAGTATCTCTCTCGCCGGCACAGATGGCTTGGCAGGAACTGAAGATTGTGGTGCGCTATTCCGACTCTCGCCTCAACCTTTCCCTTTCCGGCGGTAATGTCGCCGAGCAGAAAGATGTCGAAATACCCGATGTGTCCGATTGGGAGATCGTCTCTACCATGACACTCGAAGCCTTTTATACGAAGATAAAACGCTCCATGCTTGTTTGGGATAATATCGAAGCGGGAGGAGACGAAGTATTGGATGCAGATCCTAAAATCGTGGATATGGGTTACGATCCGGAGGAGAGTGTCGCAAGACTCACTTTTACCGAATCTGTCGATCACTCTTCCGCCATGGCAAAGATTTCCGATGAGTCTGTTGCCGTATCTCTACGTGAAGGGGCAAAGCCGGAAGAGCTGCTGCTTCATTTTTCTCCAGCACTACTTCTTAGCCATACCTATACTTTAAGTATCGAAAATCTTCGAACAATAAAAAGTTCAAAGGTTTTTAATGTCAGTTTCACATTCTCTTTGGAAGATACGGAGGCCGTTTCATCTCTTCTCCTTTCAGAGTTTCTCACAAAACCTTTACCCGGCAAGGCGGAGTATATAGAGCTTTTTAATAGCTCTCATTCCGAGCTTCCTCTCTCCTCTTACACGTTATACTATAATAACACAGCCTATGAACTGCCGGATGTAAAAGTGCCTGCTCGCAGCTTTGTCGTACTTTATAGAGAGGGATTACCTGCTCCTGTACACGAAGCAATCTCTCTCAAGCGGTTCCCGACACTCGCCAACACACGTTTCTCCCTCTCTTTATTCTTGGAGGAAGAAGTGGATAGAGTGGTTTATGGAGACCATATTGCCGGGAAAGATGGGCAGAGCGTTGAGCGGTTGGATATTCTCAGTCCACACAAGACATCGGCACAGTGGAGACCGACACTCTCTCCTTCCGGAGGAACACCCGGTATGCCTCCCGTACAGCAACCTTTTGAAGAGATTGCCGTTTCCGACATTGTAATTAACGAAGTATTGGCACATCCCGTGTCGGGAGGGGATGAGTTTATAGAGCTACACAACCGTTCCGATAAAGAGATAGATTTGAAAGATTTGGCACTTGAGATACGCACCGGAACAGAGCTTAAGAACATCAAGAGCTTTGCGCTTTCCGATACCTCTTATATCCTTCCGGCTTCCGGCTTCATTGTCCTTACCCGATATAAAAAGTCTGTTTCATCTTTCTATCCGCAGACAGATCCGAAAACATTGTACGAGAAGATACATCTCCCTGTACTGCCCAATACCATCTTCTCTCTGCATCTGCGTTCTCAAGCAACGGGTCAAGTCATAGACGAGATGCTCTACAGACGTCAGTACCTTGGTGTCTCGCCCAAGCCTCAAGCCGGAACATCTTTGGAGAGAACAAGTCCGGATGCATCCGGAATGGAGCCGACATCGTGGCGTGCTGCCCTTCTTTCTGCCGGGAAAGCCACTCCGGGTCTTCCGAACTCCGTATTGGGACTGCCGGCCGATTCCGATGACGGAAAGGAGCAAGCGTGGCCCAAGGAGGACGTGATCCCTTTTGAAGACATTTTGCGTCTGGTTCAAGCCTATCCGCAGAATGCTTCCGGCACTGTTTTCAGCCTTAGAGGCGTACCGGTTTTGAATATCCGGAAGGAGGCATTGCTCCTTTTTGTCGAACAGATAAAGCAGGGTGAAAACAAACACCATCTGCCGTCCGGCATTTACATCCTCCACATTCATTTGGATGGTCCGGAGGGGAAACATCCTGTCCGTAGCAGTCTAAAATGGCTCTCTCCATTCCCTTGATTTACCTCATGAAAAGGTGAAATCTCTATACTTGTCCGTTCTTCTCATTCCGTTTTTCTAAATATCAGTCAATTTTAATGTGGTAATCTTTTGATATGTAGAGATGTAAAGGTTTTTTGATGCCGTTGGAAAAAAGAATTGTCCACTGTCAAGAGAGTTATTATATCTGTTCGTGATAACCTCTTTGCCGTTCTTTGCTGTGAATGAATGCTCTTAGCTCCATGAAATTAGGCATCTTGACACCATACTTTTTTCCGCTTGCTATCACATCTTCCAGCATTTGCTGAATTTCGTCAGGAGAGTGATTGATGTGTCCGTCAAATATAGACTGCAAAGCTTTGCCGGAATAAACTTTCTGCGCAAGAGGGATGAGAAGAAGCAGAGGTAGCTTTTGGAGTCTGTTAGTAGGCTCCACACCAAGATCCACGCCCCTTTTCACACAAATCTCAAAACCTTCTCGAATGCAGAATATTGTCTTTTTCAAGATCTCTCTGTCCCGTACAAACCTTTCTGCACTTCCTGCACAAAGTACACCGGCAGAGAGTCCGGCAGCTACTGCATAATGGGAAATCAGCCAATCTGATATACATTTGTAGATGCGAGGTTTCAGGTTTGCTCTTTCGAGGATCTCTGCAAAGAGCCTGACCCTACCGCTTATCGTGCCATCTGCTTCCCCTATCGGTGTGTGTGAGAAAGTCATTCCGGAGATCGTTGTCCGTATTTCATTTTTGTTGCGTCCTCCTCCGACCATGAACGGGAAGCTGAAGAAATACTGCTCCGGACGCAGATAGGAGGCAATCTCATCGAAAGAGTCCCACAGGTTTAGAAAGAAGACGATGTTGGCTCTCCCCGAACGCTCTTTCAGTATGGGAAGTACTTTGGAGATTTGTAGCTTGTTGGTGGCTACGATGATGTAATCAAAGTCGTTGTCCGGAGAGAGTTCGTCTATCACATGAGGCTTGAAGATGACATCTGAAATCTTTTTCTCTCTTCGTCTGAAGTCTTCACAGATGATGTGTATGCCCTGTTTGGAGTAGAGCTTATGCTTCTCTTTGCGAACAAGGACCGAGATGTCGTGCCCTTGTAAATGGAGTTGCCAGCCGTACGTGCTACCTACAACTCCCGGTCCGTAGATGAGTATTTTCATGGAAAGGCCTGTCAGTGTCGTTCGATATGAACAAATGTACCCCAATAATAGGGCAGTTACAATCGCTAAGAATAGGGATTTTGGTAACATTTCAGGTAGATGACGAGGTGAATAAAAGCCTTTTCCTCCGAAAAGGGGAATATTCGGCACGCTTTTCAGAGCTTTTCACAACGCTCTCGCTATGCCTTTTCCCTTCACGGAATGAGTGAACGAATTAAGGCACAAAGCCATAGATTATATAGGCAGAGTCCGAAAGGTTTTGTACATTTGCAGTAAATACTAAAGAAAACAAACCATATCATGGAACTTTTACAATCATTTGTACAGCGTGCGAGCGGTAATAAGCAACGTATAGTGCTACCTGAAGGAACAGAAGAGAGAACGCTAAAAGCAGCGGACCGACTAATAAAAGATGGTGTAGCAAATATTATTCTTATCGGAGATGAAAAGGAGATTGCTGCGAAAGCAGCGGAGCTGTCTCTGAGCCATATTGCTCAAGCAGAAATCGTTAATCCTGATACTCACGCAGAGATGGAGAAGTACACCAACCTCTTATTCGAGCTTAGAAAGAGCAAGGGAATGACTATCGAAGAGGCTCAAAAGAAGGCTAAAGATCCGCTATATCTATCTTGTTTGATGATCAAAGCCGGAGATGCCGATGGAGAAGTAGCCGGAGCGAAAAACTTTACAGGCGATGTGCTTCGTCCTGCACTGCAGATCATCAAGACCGTTCCGGGTGTAAACACCGTATCGGGCGCATTCATCATGATCACTCCAGCCAAAGAGTATGGTAAGGAAGGCGTACTCCTCTTTGCCGATTGTGCCGTAACTCCAAATCCGGATGCACAGCAGTTGGCTCAGATTGCGGTATCTTCTGCTCACACCGCAAAGGATCTTTTGGACATGGAAGCCAAGGTGGCTATCTTGAGTTTTTCTACCAAAGGAAGTGCTAAGAACGAACTTGTGGACAAGGTGATAGATGCAACACGCATTGCAAACGAGATAGCTCCTCAGTTGAATATTGACGGAGAGTTGCAGGCAGATGCTGCTCTTGTGCCTAAAGTGGGTGAAATGAAAGCTCCAAACAGCAAGATAGCAGGACATGCCAATGTTCTTGTATTCCCTTCTCTTGAAGTGGGAAATATTGCATACAAGTTGGTTCAACGTCTTGCAGGCGCAGAGGCCGTGGGTCCGGTACTTCAAGGTATCGCTGCACCGGTGAACGACCTGAGCCGTGGATGCTCTGTGGATGACATCTATTACATGGTGGCTATTACGGCATTGCAGTCTATCGGCCTAAAGAGTGCCAAGTAAGCAGTTTCGCAATAGAAGAAATACATTACAATAATAGCGATATGAAAATCCTCGTATTAAATTGTGGCAGCTCGTCTGTAAAGTACAAGTTGTTCAACATGACCTCTAAGGAGGTATTGGCAGAGGGTGGAGTAGAAAAACTCGGCCTGCCGGGATCATTCCTTAAGTTCGTTGGGAAAGACGGCAAAAAGGTAATTCTGGAAAAAGATCTCCCTGAGCATACTGCCGCGGTGGAGTTTATTTTGTCTGTACTTAAAGATAAGGAGCACGGTTGTATCTCCTCCTATGATGAGATAGAAGCTGTGGGACACCGTCTTGTTCACGGAGGAGAGAAATTCTCCAAGAGTGTCCTCATAACGGACGAAGTGATCAAGCAAGTTGAAGAGTGCATAGAGCTTGCTCCTCTTCATAATCCACCCAACATCAAAGGAGTGGATGCAATAAAGGCTCTTCTGCCTAAAGTTCCTCAGGTAGGTGTGTTCGACACAGCATTCCATCAGACTATGGAGCCGTTTGCATATATGTATGCTCTGCCATACGAACTGTATGAGAAGTACGGTATTCGCCGTTACGGATTCCATGGGACAAGCCACAGATATGTGAGCCAACGTGCTTGCGAGGTGCTTGGGCTGGATATCAACAAGACAAAGATTATTACCGCACACATTGGTAACGGAGCTTCTATCGCGGCCATAAAGGATGGTAAAGTGATGGATACCTCTATGGGACTTACTCCTACCGAGGGTCTTATCATGGGAACACGCTGTGGAGATGTTGATCCGGGTGCGCTTGCGTTCTTGGTCGAAAAGCTTGGCTTGGATGGTGAAGGCCTTAGCAACCTTATCAACAAAAAGTCCGGTGTTCTCGGTGTTACGCAGATCTCTTCCGACATGAGAGAGGTAGAAGCCGGTATCGAAAGAGGTGATAAGAAAGCGATATTGGCTATGGAAATGTACGACTATCGCATCAAGAAGTACATCGGAGCCTATGCTGCCGCAATGGGAGGTGTGGATCTTCTCATCTTTACAGGCGGTGTGGGAGAGAATCAATGGACTACCCGTGAAACCGTATGCGAGGGTCTTGGCTTCCTCGGATTGGAGATAGACAAAGAACTCAATACCAACATGAGAGGTAAGGAGATGGTTATCTCCAAAGATGGATCAAAGGCAACCATCATGGTAGTGCCTACGGACGAAGAGCTCATGATCGCAAAAGACGTTCAAGCATTGGTATGATTTGCTCTCGTGTAAGCGAGAAGAGATAAAGATAAAGACCGGTATCTGTTTTGAGATACCGGTCTTTTTTTGTGCTGATGCTGCAATTTCCCAACAATTAGGTACGATCTCTTCCGCCCCAAATACCTAAAATTCGGGAGTTCGGCATGTATTCGAAATCTTTAAGTTTGCATTCCGTAAACAGTACACTAAAACATAATCTTTATGAAAAACAATCTCAAATTTATTTTCATGCTGCTTGCTCTTGTGAGCTTGCAGTCTTGCGACAAAAAAGGAAAAGGTCCGGATGGACCGGAAACAGGTCCATTCAATGTAGAGATAAAGACTCCTAATAGCTCTTTGCAAGAAGGAACCGTAGGCGAGTTCGTTTACTTCTCGTTTGTGAATAATAAAACAGTAGAGGTAAAGGCTGCCGATGTTGCATCGAGCAGTGAATGGGATATTGCATTTCTCGGTTTGGAGGGTCGTACAAATAGCGGAGAGAGCGGAAAAGGAAAGGGCTCTGTTTATAAGACCAATACGAATGACTTTGACGGAATAGAGAGTGCAGAGCCGTTTTTGAAAGAGCCGGGTCTTTGGGAAGAAGACATCCGTCGCGAGCTGGCACCCTCTGTGGTTCTCTCTACCAATCCTCTTCTTGCCCAAGGTGGATGGTACACCAAGGATGCCGAAAGTGCTGCTTTGAAAGTGTCTGACCGAGTATTCATTATTCGTATAGCGAAAGAAAATCGCTACGTTAAGCTACAGCTCATAGAGGCAAAGGGTAAAGATGGTGCAGTAGAAAGTGTTCGTTTCAGATACGACTTCATCAAAGATAAAGGAGACAATAGCAAGCTGAAAATAGTACCACGTGAAAATGAGAAGGTTGTTACCGGAGAGGGTCGTCTTTCTGAGAAGATTTCAGAGCAAGAAGCCGGTACGATAAAGTATCTTGTCGTAAAGAATATGGCAATAAGGCAGGTCGACTTCTCTTTCATAAAGAATAAAATGAAAACATTGGAAGAGATAGACATGGCAGATGCAACATTTGATTTGGACTATGACGACTCTGTTTTGAAAGACAATAAGACCGTAAAGAAGTTCATTGCTCCACGCAATCTTGAGAGTGTCGGCAGGGGCTGGTTTGGCTATTGCAATCTTGAGACTATCGTCTTCCCCGGTACTTCTCTCAAACGAATAGGGGATGGAGCCTTCTGTGCTTCTCAAAAACTAAAGAATATTAAGCTTCCATCATCTGTGGAGAGTATCGAAAATAATGCTTTCTGGGCAGATATGGCATTGGAGCATATCATTATTCCTGCGGGAGTGGAACTAATACCGGAGGGAATGTTTCTTTCTTGTAGAAACTTGAAGAGTGTAACTTTCCTCGGTAAGATTAGAACCATCGGGTACGATGCGTTCTCCGGATGTTCCAGTCTTCGTTCCATAAGATTTCTCACTTCTACTCCTCCTGCGTACGAAGGCTTCCCCTTTGAAGGTGTTCCATTTGTAAAAGATGGCAAGCAGTATTTCCGTTTTTATGTGCCTAAAGGATCGGCTCAAGCTTATCTTAAGTCGTTCAATGGCTTCAAGAAGGATGAGCTTATCGTTTTCTTCCAAGAAGATGAGAAGTAACAGTGTGTCAAAAGCCGGTTTCGCTCTTCTGCTGTTCGGAGCACTGCTCTTATCTCCCGGTTGTAGGGCGGACAAGCCGGAGGCAGAGGACGAAGGAGCGAAACGAGAGGAGTTTATCTCCAACGATCGCATTGTATCTTTCCTCAAGCAGCAGCTCGATAAGGAGGATATTGCATTGGCTCCTGTGGCGATGTACAGAGAGTACATCACACCGGACGAACTAAAATCCGAAAGAGATCAGATATGGATGCTTTGGAAAGAAGCCAATAAAGAGCGACTCGAAAAGTCCGGTCTGGCGGTCGAGCTTCCAAGTAAAGAGATCATCTGGAGTATCCCTCAGCAGGAGCGCATGAAGATCAAGTGCTTCCCGAAAGGGGATATGCCCGGCGGAGGATACCCTATGGTCATCAATCTTCATGGCGGTGGCTCTTATCCCCAAACACTTTCGGAGTGGGGCTCTACCATCAATGAAAACGAGTGGAATGCGGCACTCTCGCTGAGCCGTCAGTACGACGATGCGCCATCTTTCTACTTTGTACCTCGTATGTCGGACGACCGTAAAGGTCGCTGGTACTACCAACCGCAGAGAGCTGCATTCCTAAGAGCTTATCAGCTGGCAGTGTTGAGCGGAATAGCCGATCCCGATAGAGTCTATCTGACGGGTATCTCTGAGGGTGGATACGGAACGCTTCGTCTGGCTCTGTTCATGCCCGACTACTTCGCAGCCGCAGGTGTTCTTGCCGCAGCGGAGAAGCCCTCTACGGAAGCTGTAAACCTTAGAAATCTCCCGTTCCGTATGGAAGTGGGCGCCAACGATTTCGGTTTCAGCAGAAACCTCTACGCATACAAGTGGAAAGACAGGCACGAGGAGCTTCAGAAAGAAAACCCTGCGGACTATGAGGGGATGGTGATCATCCAACCCAGCAGAGACCATCTGGGTACACGCTATTTCGATATGGCTCCTTGGTTTATCAAGCAGAGACGCCGGAGTAATCCTCGCCACGTTACCTACGAATACTACAACATATTCCCCGGAGGTAAGGTCGGCACGGGAGGTTATGCCAATGCCGTTTACAACTTGGACTTTCGTTCGCTCAAGCGTTCGTCCGATACCGACCGGATTCTATTCGATCTCGTGAAAGAGGGAAACAAGATAGAGCTGAAAACCAAAGAGATTGCCGGAAAGGTTACGGGCACACTCTCCATCTATGTAGACGATATAAACTTTGCCTTACCGGTGCAAGTCTATCTGAATGGAGCATTGGTCAAAGAGACCAAGCTCAAACCTTCAAGAGGCGTTATGGCTGAAACGATGGCTCTCTTCGGGGATCCCAAGAGAATATATCCGAGCAAAGTGGAGATACCGCTCTGATAAAGCACATCCCTTTTGCCCGATAATAGAGAACAGGCTACTTCGGAAAGGTTTCCGGAGTAGCCTGTTTGCTTCTATTTTACTCTTGAAAAAGGGGAAAGTGGGAGAGGTTGTTTTTATATATTCCATCCCGAAAAATGGTCGCTTTTTTCGGTCTCTCTATTTTGATCGGAGGGGTCATTTTCAGAGGGGTGCCGAATTTGTTAAATCAGCCCGTTTTATTAACACAAATTTCGATAGCTGTTAAGCTAAAATGGTAAACGAGCATATTTTGTCGGCTTAACGTGTTTAATTTTTCAATGAACACGTTTACTGATTTCATTAAACACGTTTACCGGATTCGATTAACGTGTTTAGCCAAAATCATTAAAGTGCTAACAATCAACCGACTACGTATTTTCGCCCTAAAATACCCCTGAAAAGGCAAATTTCTCTATTAGGAAACGTTTACAGAGAAGGGTGTTAAAATTTATACTAATTAACGCGAAAAAGCCCCATCAAACGGACTGAAGAAAAATTTTTTTCAAATTCGCGCTGATTTATATTCTGCTCTATTTCAATCTCTTACGGCTATAAATAAAAATCTCCACTCCCCAAAGAGAGGGAGCGGAGTAGTTTTGGAGCAGAATGTGAGCACTCCGTTTTTATATAAAAATACCGGCAAAAAGCCCCTTTTTTCGGGTCGTTTCGGAGCAGTTTTCGGAGACGATTTATACCGTTTTTATTCTGATTCGGAAGCGTGTCTTGCCATCCTCTTCCGTCCGAAGCGAATAGGTGAAGTGGTGTCTGTCCAACACCTCCATGATGAAGAGCAGTCCGATGCCCTGCCCATTGGGTTTGGTGGAGAAGAAGGGGTTGAATATCTTGTCCGAAAGCTCCTTTGATATGCCCGGCCCATCGTCGGTAATGACAATCTCCGGAGCAGGAGAGAGCGAGGAGGATAGCGTGATATTGCCATCGGTGCCTATGCTCTCCATGCTGTTTTTGAGGATATTGAGGATGACCTGCTCTATGAGTCCGTCGTCGAAAGAGGTGTTGAGCGGTTCGGGGGATAGCTCCAGATGGAGGGCAATGCGGTTCTCGCTGAACTGATGCTCCATGAATAGAGCACACCGTTTCAGCAGAAGATTGATGTCCGAAGTGGCAAACTGTGGTTGCGGAATGCGGACAACATCGGCAAACTGCGTGATGAAACGGCTCATCTGCCTTGAGCGGTGATTGCAGCTGTCGAGTACCTCCACGAGATCTGCCTTGTTCGGCTCTTCCTGCAAAATGTCATGCAGGCTTTGGAGAGTGGATGTGAGTCCGGCAGTGGTATTGTTTACCTCATGGGCTATCATGCGTATCACTTTGGAGTAAGCCTCTTTTTCCGCTTTTCTCACCTCGTCCGTGAGACTCTCTATGAGGAAGAAAGGCTGCTTGAATCCCTGATTCTGAAAGGTAAGATGAGAGCATCGCAGGATGGCAGAGCCGGATGGCTGTGCCGTAATGGAAGATCCCTGCGGAATGTCGGACAGGGTCAGCGTGAAGAGCCGTTCGGCTTCTTGCAGCTTCTTGCCCAGTATCTCCGTTTCGGGATCTATGCCGAGCAGGGAGAGCGAAGCCGGATTTACACTCTTGATATTGTGATCCAGATCCAGTATGATCACCCCCATGGGAGAGGCGTTGATGAGCAGATCGAGCAGTGAATTGGCTTCTCTTACTTGCAACCGCTCTTTGCGCAGCTGCTCTATCATTTCATTGAATATCGCAACAAGGTTATCGGCATCGTTTTGCCCCACCGTGGCAAGTCTTGAGGAGAAGTCTTGCGAGCGCAGAAGGTTCATCCCGCTGTCCAGAATGTGCAGAGGCATCACGATGCGTCTGAAAAAGAAGATGAGCAGAACCAGCAAGAGCAGACCGTTGATACCGAGAGCAATGAGCGACCATGGTGTTCGGGTCTCGGCATAGAGGGCTGTAAAGAGAATGGTGCCCATTGCCAACAGAACCAACAGATAGTAAGAGAGTCTGTAACTCATAAGGAAAGGAGAGGGTAAGATTCGGTTAGTACTTGATACCGTAGCGGTCGAGCCTTCTGTATAGTGCGCCTCTGCTTATGCCGAGAGCCTTTGCCACACGGGAGAGATTGCCGTTGTATTCCGTAATTTTCTGTCTTATGGTTTCGGCTTCTATCTCTTCGAGTGTCTGCTCGGAAAGCGGTGGGGTGTCCGGCATATACTGCTCTTCTCTGTGCTGAATGTCTCCTTTGTCCAGAACGGACTTGCCGGAGATGAGGATGGAGCGTTCGATGAGGTTTTTCAACTCCCGAACATTGCCGGAGTAGTGCAGGGAGGAGAGAAAGCTTTCTGCTTCCGGAGTAAAAGATACAGCCGGCAGACCATTGGCTTTGCATAGCTTCTGCGCAAAATGTTTTGCCAGAAGAGGGATGTCCTCTCTGCGTTCTCTCAAAGGCGGTACACGGAGTACGATGAGGTTGATACGGTAGTAGAGATCTTCTCTGAATGTGCCGGCGGCAACCATCGAAGCAAGATCGGCATTCGTGGCACTCACTACACGTATGTCCACTTTGGTGGGTGAGCTTTCGCCCAAAACCTCAAAAGTCTGGTCTTGCAACACTCTCAGCAGTTTCACTTGAGAAGCTAAGTCCAGCTCTCCGATCTCGTCCAGAAAAATAGTTCCCTTGTCTGCAAGAGCAAACCTGCCGGTACGGCTTGCCACGGCATCCGTAAAAGCGCCTTTCTTGTGTCCGAACATTTCGCTCTCGAAGAGCGATGCCGAGATCCCGCCAAGGTTTACCTTGACAAAAGATTCGGAGCGTCGCTTGCTGTTGAGGTGTATAGCTTCGGCTATCAGCTCTTTCCCCGTGCCGCTTTCTCCCGTTATGAGGACAGAAGCAGTGGTAGGAGCTATGCGTGCAACGGTCTGAAGCAGTTCGATGATAGCAGGCGAGTGTCCGATGATATGGTCGAAGCTGTGGTTTTTGTCGAGCTGCTGTCTGGAGGAAATCTCTTTCTCTCCCGTTTCCGGTCTGTTCAGCTCCAAAGCGTTACGTACAGACTCCAAGAGCTTATAGTTGTCCCACGGTTTCGTTACAAAGTCGAACGCTCCTGCTTGCATCCCTTTCACTGCCAGTTCTATGGATCCCCATGCGGTCATCAGTATGACCGGTATCTCTTCCCATCTCTTTTTGACCTGACTCAAAAGGAATAGCCCCTCGTCTCCGGTTGTGGAGAGAGAGAAGTTCATATCCATCAAGATAAGGTGAGGAGGCTGTTCTTCTATGCAAGAGAGAGCTGCACGTGGAGACTCTGCCACAGATACATTGTAGCCGGCTCGCTTGAGAAGCAGGGATAGAGAGGATCGAATGGCGCTGTCATCGTCCACAACGAGTAGGTGAGCGGTTTCCATGAAAAGGGAAGATATTTTGATTTAGGAGAGATTCCCGTCCGACTCCGAGCGGTGAAGTCTCTTCTTGTAGCGTAAAGCGCAGTCGCGGATGAAGCTTTCTACGTGTCGTCTGAGCTTTTCTTCATTTATGCCGGCGAAGGGGAGCAGTATGGCACTCTCTTCGACATCTGAAAAGTGTCTGTTGATAGCCGTGCCGTAAAACACCAGCTGCTTTGCAATCTGTACGTAAGAGTTGATGAGCGGAGGGATGTTTATGCCATATTCTCGAACGAGACGGTTCACGGCTTTGTAGTTTTCTTCAAAAGTGTCGTAGTGAAGTATCTCGGACAACGCCTCTACCGGTGTCGTGTAAGGAACTTCTTCTATCGGGCGGACAAGCTGTTTGGGATCGGAGTAGTATTTGGACAGGAGGAAGATGATGATGTCACGGCAATATCTGTTGTACCCTTTGTACATGGTAACCTTGCCGAAGAAGTATCGGTATTCGGGGTAAAGCAGTGGAAGAGCACCCACACCGTCCCACAGGTTGTCCAACGCAAATATTCCTTTTGAGGAGGAAACAGAGCTGTCGGGAAGAGTGCTCTGGCATGAGAGGGAGACGAAAGAGCGTCCCAGCTCTATGGTATAGGGCAGATAGTCCGTGATGAACTCTTGTGAGAAAGAGAACATGTGCGCACTGGCAAGATCCGGAACACCATCGTTTGTCGGAACATGCTCTCCACAGATGAATCTGTACCCGCCGAGTATCTTCTCTTCTTCCGGATCCCAGACGATGATCTGCTTATATCCCCCTTCGTAATCGAATCTGTCTGTATCCGTTTCCAGTCCGCTCCCTCCGCCGTAATACCGGAAAGCCTCCTCTCTTAACCTGCCCACTTCTCGCATCAGATTGGGAGCTTCGTGAGCTTGAAAGATATAGATCTCGTTGTCTGCCCTGTTGGTCTTTCTGAGCAACATCTCCGGCTTCAGTTCCGAACGGAGAACGGACTTTTCGATAGGGGGAATGATCGTTTGCATCTTTATTTAGAGATAGAAGGTAAGCGGTAGATACTCTCTTTGATCTGCTCCGAAAAGGCTTGATGTTTGCTCTTTTCGGAAGGGATCTGTTCGGGGAATATCGGAGGAGCTACATAGATATTGAATGTCTTGTGTCGCCCTTTGAACATCTCATCGGGAAGCAACACCATTTCGATATTCAGCTTAATGCCCAGCCCTTGACGCCATCGGGCATACCTGTAAAAGCGTGGAGAGTTGGTGGCATCGAAGAATAGCGGAACAATGGTAAGGTTGTGCTGCTGCGCCAATCGTAGGAAAGAGCTTTTCCATTCCGTATCTCGAATCTCTCCTTTATCATTTTGTCTCGAACAGAAACCGGCAGGAAAAGTGAGCCCATGCCTTTTCTCTTCGAGAGCTTGAGCTATCATCTCTCCAAGTTTTCTGTTCTGAACACCATGTTTGTTTACGGGAAGGAAGATGTCTCCAAACTGAGGAATGGACATCAGAAGGTCGTTTACCGGAACGAATAATCTACCTTCAAGCAGCTTGCCCAACCAGGCAGTCAGAGCGATTCCATCCAGTCCGCCAAGCGGATGATTGGATACAAAGAGCAGCTGTCTCCCTTTAAGTGCCGTTATCTGCTCTTCTCCCGAAATGTTGAGAGATATATCGAATGCTTTCAAGAGCCTGTTGGCATACTCCACGCCCCCGATATGGCCTTGGAGTTGGAGCATTTCATTGATCTCCTGTTGGTGTATGAGCCTCCGGAGAAAAGAGATAAGCGATTTGGGGATCCAGCCTTTATACTTACTCCTTATTATGTCTTTGATCTCTATTCGGGGCGTCTTCATGATGGGATTTATTCGGCATGAAGATTTTTCAGAAATGCACGAGAGTCGATCTCATCTTTACGTAGCTGCTCCGCCAATGCGTCCAAAGAGTAAAATTTGATGTCTGCTCTGAGGTAGTGATAGAATAAAATCTCTACCTCTTTGCCGTAAAGATTTCCGGAGAAGTCGAATAGAAAAACCTCCATACGGGCTTTCTCGTCGTGCCCCAACGTGGGTCGCTGTCCGTAGTAAGACATTCCGCCATATCTCGTACCCTCTACAATCACTTCGGAGACAAAGATACCTTGAGCCGGCACAAGCTCATGCTCCGGATCTATTTCGATATTTGCGGTGGGATATTCTAAGCTTCGTCCTATCTTGCTGCCATGTTGTACAATCCCTTTGACGCTGTATGGTCTTCCCAAGAGACTCCATGCTTTTGCAAAGTCTCCCGACTGAACGGCAGAGCGAATCACCGATGAAGATACCTTTATATCGTCTTTGTAGAGAGCTTCATGCCGGATAACCGGAATTGCCCAGCTGTCTATATAAGCCTGTGTCTCCTCTTGAGTGCTGAAACGTTTAGAGCCAAAATGATTGTCATAACCCATTACCAAAGCTGTCGTATTGCATTTGTCATGGAGTGTTTGTGCGAAATCTTTACCCGTTATAGCTGCAAGTTCGGGCGTGAAATGGAGCATCAGAATAAAGTCCATCCCTTGTTGGGAGAGGAGCATTTCCTTATCTCTCCTGTCGCATAACAGTAACGGCTTTTTCCTGGAAGCGCCTCCGACCACCGTGAGAGGATGCTCCGCAAAAGTTATCACCACACTCTTTGCTCCCATTTTTCCGGCTTCCGTGCGAACTCTTTGGAGAAGATCCTGATGTCCTAAGTGGACACCATCAAAGAAACCCACTGTCGCAACGCTTTTTGCTCCCTTCAAGCATTGCGATAGTTCTTCTATGCTTTGTGCTATTATTGTATTTTTGATCTGTTTCATTCCTAATAACTATCTGGACAACCAGTGTAGAGGATTTTGTTTGCTGCGCTCTTTCCAAAGCTGGAAATGGAGTTGGCAGGCTCCTCCTAACTCAGGATCAGAATATACCGAACCTATTTTCTGTCCCGTGGTCACATGATCTCCTGCTTTTACATAGACATTCTTGATGTTACTATAAACAGTGAGATAGTTCCCATGCCGTATTATGATGGTGTTGTTATAGCCATCGACCACAAAAACTTTAGAGACCGTTCCATTGAATACAGCACGAGCTTCTGCGCCTTGAGGCGATTCTATGTCTATACCGTTGCTGTTTATCTGTATGGATTTGAGTTCACTGTGATTTTGCTGACCGAACTGACCCACTATCTTATACTGCCCTGTAACCGGCATCGGTAGTTTTCCTTTATTGCCGGCAAAGGAGTTGGAGAGCAGACGTTCATCTTTTGTCATCGCGTATCCTCCCGATACTTCTGCCTTGCGTTCCTCTGTCACAGGAGCGGTAGCGGTAGTCCCTTTCTTGGGAGACTGTTGTTGTCTCTTTTTTGCTTCTGCTGCTTTTCTCGCTTTTTCTTGTGCAGCGGCAACTTCTTTTGCTATCTGATTTTGAATCTGGCGGTCTAAAGTCTGAGCCTGCTGCTTCTTCTTTTTCAGATTAGCCTGAATATCTTTCTGTTTCTTTTGGAGACGACTTACCTCTTTCTTGCTCTCCTCCTGGTTGGCAAGCAGACGTTCTTTTTCTTGTTCGCGTGTGGAGAGCAACGAAGCCTTTTCTGCCCGTTGGGTGTCCAGCTCTTCTTTTTTCTTTTGTACCGAAAGCTGTATGGATTTCAGCTTTTCTGCCTCCTCTTTCTGCCAGTTGGCATAGGTTGCCAAGTATCTCAATCGTCTGAACGACTGCCTTATATCCTTTGCAGACAGCAGGTAGAGCAGCTGGTCTTTAGCCCCTCTCCGACGGCTCATAGCCTGAAGACTCTTGACGTAAGCCTGCTGCCTGTGCGAGTGTTGGGTGGTCAGCGTGTCTATCTGACCGGTCAGGAGGATCAGGTTTTTATCTGCTTCGTCTATCTCTTGCGTTAGTGTCTCTATCATTTGTTTCCTTGTCTCTATCTGCCGATTGAGTAAAGCCAAACGATTCTGACTGCTCTTTGTATCTTTCGATGCTTTCTTCAGCTCCTTATTTAGTGTATTGATCTCTTCCTGCATCTTCTTACGCTGCGATTCCAACTTTCGCACCGTAGCCGATTTCCTCTGATTTTGTGCCGACATACCGATAGGAGACAGCACAATGAATAGAGCTAAAAAGAGTTTGAAAAGCCCTCGAAACATACTCTGGTCTATTTTTGGAGTTCTTTTATCATGGAAATCACTTCTGCCCAACTCACACTTCTGTACCCTTTAGGAATATCCGTGCTTGGAGCTTCAGACGGAAGTTTTTCCAAAGTTTTGTCTAAAGTGAGTGTTACCAGGGTTTGTTCTTTGGTGTCTCTATCCGGATAGGTTTTCAGTGTGATGATTTTAGGGAAGAAGATATCGCTTTGTCCCACCGGTTGGTAACGCTCATAGAAGCAGGAGAGTACCCGTTCCACTTTTGAGCCATAGTAGATGTGCGCTTCACGCAATCTCGGTGCCGGCAGAGGAGAATAGTCCAAACGGACAACGATCTTGCCCTCTTTCTTTGTCAGGGTAAAGCCTGAAGAGTTTGGGACATACTCCATGCCGTTTATTGCTTCCGCACCCTGCTTGCTTGGCGTAAACGGTTGGGCGAGGAGCATACACTGCAAAGCCGCAAGATCCCAACCTGCAAAAATCTGGGAAAAGATATTGGTAGCCACTCCCACACTTGTTCGGAATGCCTGTTTATTGAATCTGTCCACCACCAGAAGCTTTTTCGGTGTGATGGTGAGCCTTCCCACCTCAATCAGTCCAAGAGGTCTCACCGACAGGGAAGCATATTCATCTTTGGAGACGTGCAGTACACAGCGAGAGGATACATTGTTTTTGTCGGTCTTGATGGCTATTCCGCCCCTCCCTTCCAGCTTTTCAATCTTGGGCTGATTATTGATTGCGTCTATTGCCATCTGCCTGTCCGTGATGAACGGAGAGGTGAGTGGTTTATCTCCGGACAACTTCCGGAATATACCGCAACTGCTTAGAAGAGTTACTGCTAACAGTACGCTGCTCCAGCGTATTATGCTATTTTGCTTCATGTTATTATTAAGAATATTACAATGCAGCCTGTTCTATCTTTTTCTTGATCTTCTCACCATCTTCCGCCCCGGCTTTCAACGCATCCTGCCAAGCTTTTACGGCATTCCCCTTGTCGTTGAGTTTCCATAAAATATCCCCGTAATGATCCAGCAACACACTGCTTACTCCCTCCTTGCTGTTCCTTATGGCACTCTCGATGTAGTACTTCGCCAAGCCATAATTTTCGCGTAAGTAGAGTATCCAGGCGTATGTATCCAAGAAAGAGGCATTGGATGAGTCTATCCGTATAGCTTCACTTGCGAGAGCCTCTGCCCGTTCGATGTTTCTGTTGGATGTGGCAAGCGCATAAGCATAGTTGTTCAGCAGCAATGCATCTTTGGGCAGATAGCCCAATGCCTGCTCGTATCGTTTCAGAGCTTCATCCGTTTCGCCTTTCTCATTGAGCAGATCGGCGGAGACAAAGAGTAGATGCCCGTAGAGGAAAGAGCCTTTGTCTGCCACTTCCAGCCCTTTGTTGGCTACTGCCAAAGCCTCATCCGGCTTCTCCTGTTCGCCAAGAGCCAGTACGTTGTAGATGTAGAAGTCCGGTCTTGTAGGGTGTGCGGCTCTTCCCTTTTCCGCTATGCGTATCATTTCCGCCGCATTCGAGGCGGTCATTGCTTTCTGAATCATGTAGCTGTAAGGCTTCATGTCAGATGCTCCGCGCTCGATGAGTTCGGAATATATCGCCTCTGCCTTTTCCGTCTTATCCTGAGCGATGTACATGTCGGCAAGGAAGAGCGCGATGGAGGAGGTCTGCTCGTATTCCTGCTTTATCTCTTCAAAAAACGGAACAAACTCCTGCAGAAAAGAGACATTCTCTTTCGATACATAAGGGGCGAGCATAGAGATAAGCTCGTCAATGGCTTGAGGATCTATGCCATCCGTTCTGAGCAGTGCTCCGAACTCTTTCTTTGCCTCCTTATAGTTGCCATCTTTCAGCGCAAGTCTCGCTCTTGTGAGGATTATTTCCGGACTCTTTTTCAGCTCTTTCGGGATCTGTCCGATGTACTTTACAGCCTCTTCCTCCCGTCCTATCATGTTCAGATACGCCATCATGGAGAGATAACCTCTCAGCTCCATAGGGTGGTCCGAAATGTACCGGCTTATCTCTTTGAGTCCCTTATCTTCTTGCTTGTTTAAGGCAAAGTTTTGAGCGATGCGGAAGGTAATGGTTATCTCATCCGACAGAATGCCGTTCATCTTCCGGAGATAGAAGATACTCTTTTCCGGCATCCTTTTCTGTTCGTAGAGCCGAGCCATTGAGTCCAACACCTCCAAGTCTTCCGGCGAATTTTGCAGCAGCTCTTCGCCCACCTTCAAGACCAGCTTCTCGTTCTGCATAGCCATGGCAATCCTCAGGAGTGTCTGTCCCAAGAAAGGATCTTTATTGCTCAAGTCGTAGCTTTTAAGCAGGTATTCCGATGCAAGATTGATGTTGTTGGTGCGGAGTGCAATGTTTCCAAGCTCCACGTATGCCGCAAGATTGGTGCTGTCCAGCTCTATTGCCCAGTGCAGGTGATTGATTTTAGCTCCAAGGTCTTCCTCGTTCAGCAGGAGAGCCGCACGGTTTGCAAAGATTCTGCTATCCGCCTCCTCCGCCGTGATTATTGCACCGCTTTGTG
The DNA here is from genome assembly GCF_000768895.1 of Porphyromonas sp. COT-108 OH2963. Taxonomy (NCBI): domain Bacteria; kingdom Pseudomonadati; phylum Bacteroidota; class Bacteroidia; order Bacteroidales; family Porphyromonadaceae; genus Porphyromonas; species Porphyromonas sp. COT-108 OH2963. Next base: position 112,496 of record NZ_JRAP01000015.1, read on the forward strand.
CCGCAGAATGAGAGACCGCTCCGAAGAAACAGAGCAACCCGAAGAGCAGTGTAGTGATATATGATGATGTGAGCTTATAGATCATATCTGTGTGTTATAGTCCGACCCTCTCTCGTTCTTGTTTCGGATAGAGAGGGAGCACTCTTGTTGAGAACAACCAAAGTTAGTCAAAATCGCGCTATTAGCCAACGCCTCTCTCTTACGATCCACTCTCTCCGGAGTAGAGAGCGTTTTCTCCTTTTTCGGGAGGAAAGAAAAAAGAGTCTGTACGGCTATTTCTTCGGACTGCCCGTTACGGAAATTTTTTGTTTTTCACGGTCATTCGGACATCATAAAAAGGAATGATTTTTTCCCTCTTTGTTGCCCCATTTTTCCCTCAAAATGATCGAGCTGTTGTCTGGAGGTTTTATATAAAAATGGAGGGACAAAAAAGGGCTGAGGGAGGAGCGGTTTTTCTTTCTCTTTTTTGTCGTTCGGCTCGAAAATATGGCTCAATGATTTGGGCGTCAAATGAATATGCAAAATCGTGAGTTTGCGATTTTTTCTCCTCTCGGTCGGTTTTAGGGGCTGTTTTCGCGTTAATAAAGTTGAAAAATAAGGAGGTTGGGAGTGAAGTTTTCTTAATGTTAAATTGCCGCTGAAATGCCTTAAAAAGCAGCATATTTTCGGAAAGTGTTGGTAGTCAGCATATAAGCTGTTTTGGCTAAATACTTTAATCGAATCCGGTAAACGTATTAAATGAAATCGGTAAATACGTTTATTGATTTCGCTTAATACTTTAAGCCGACCAAATATACTGCTTTGGCGTTTTGGATGAATAGGTATCGGAATTTGTGTTAATAAGACAGGGTGGATTTAACAGTTTGGTCGCGCTCTGAAAACGACCCCTCCGGAGCAAATAGAGAGAGGCTAAAAAAGTGAGCATTTTTCGGTATGGAATATATAAAAATGAGTGTCGGAGAAGGGGCTGTTTCGCAAGAAATTTTTGGCTCTCCAGCTTCCTGTTTTTAGCGAAAGAAGAGAGGCAAAACCGGGAGCACAAGCGGACAACTGTCCGTTCGGAGTGTCCGTTTTCGGAGCAAAGTGTCCGATAATGGACACTCCCTATTTGTTGTTTGTTTTGTATATCAGTTGGTTAGCTGTTTTGGCATACCCATTGCTCCTATTTTGGCAAAGTGAAACAAACAGAAACAACGAACAGAATATGGATCGTGTAATATCAAAGACAGAGCGCCAAAAGGTGCAGAGAAAAAAGTGGTTGAAGTACGGCATCATTGCAGTGCCTGTGGTTGTGGTCATTGTGCTGCTGGGCATTTGGATGAAACCCTCCGTGGATATGAAAGATATCCTTATGGCTACGGCAGACAAAGGCAATATAGAGGTCTCCGTAAATGGTTCGGGCAGAGTGGTGCCATCCATAGAGGAGGTGATCGTTACTCCCATTTCGAGCCGGATATTGGAAGTCTACAAGCGAGGAGGAGATTCTCTGGATGTGGGTACTCCTATCTTGAAACTGGATCTTGCCAGTACGGAAACGGAGTACAACAAGATGTTGGATCAGCTTGAGATGAAGAAGTATGAGATCGAGCAGCTCAAGGCTCGCTCTCACAGCAGTCTGAGCGACTTGGAGATGCGTGTAAAGGTGGGAGAGATGCAGACTCGTCGCAAACAGGTAGAGATGCGGAACGAAAAATATCTGGACAGCATCGGAGCCGGCACACAGGATAGAGTGAGAGAGATAGAGCTAAGCTACAATGTCTCTACCCTCGAACAGGAACAGCTCCAAAAGCAACTTGCCAACAGCCGAACCGTAGCCGAAGCAGAGCTTAAAGTGAAGATGTTGGAGCTGCGAATCTTTCAGAAGAGCGTGGCAGAGATGAAGCGCGTCTTGGATGATGCCCAGATCCGTTCGCCTCGTAAGGCTGTGCTCACGTTCATCAACACTCAAGTGGGAACACAGGTACCTGCCGGAACACAGGTGGCAATCATATCGGATCTTTCTCATTTCAAGGTCGAGTGCGAGATTGCAGACGCTTACAGCGACAGAGTACGCACGGGATCCAAAGTGATAGTACGTGTCGGCAAGACATCGCTGACCGGTATCGTGGGCAGTGTTACCCCGATGTCCAAGAACGGTGTAATCTCTTTCATGGTTCAGCTGGACGAGGATGCTCACTCCGTTTTGCGCTCCGGTCTCAGAGCGGATGTACATGTACTCACTTCCGAGAAAGAGGATGTGGTACGCATCGCCAACGGTACTTACTACGCCGGAGCAGGTATATACAATCTTTTCGTGCTGGATGGCAAGAATACTCTTGTACGTCGGGAGGTCAAGCTTGGAGAGAGCAACTTCAGTCATGTAGAGGTTGTTTCCGGGCTTCAACCGGGAGACAAAGTGGTGGTGAGCGATATGAAGCAGTACGAAAACAGGAGTTCACTCTCTCTAAAACAGTAAGAAGATGAAGCAGCTGATAAGAAACATCAAACAGAACAGAGTGCTTTACGGCATACTCATAGCGAGTTTTTCTATTTCGATAGCCTTCTCTATGGTGGTTTACATGATCTATTTCTTCAGCACGGGAGATATAGGGATAGAGAACAATAGAAGTCGTATGCTTTTCTCAGATGCAGGTAGAACATATAAGAAAGAACCGAGATCGGATATCAATACGGGTATATCTCTTGATCTTGCAAAGGTATTGTACGAAGATCTACCCGGAGTGGAGATGGTGGCATACAACAGTTGGGTGCTTTCGGAAACAACGAAACAGGCAGAGCAATGTATATCCAGATCGCACGTTTCGGGGGTAGCGGGCAACGAAACTAGCGCTATGGTAAAGCTGGTAGATCCAACCTTTTTCCGAATGTATGAGTTCATATTTTTGAGCGGAAAGCCTTTTGATGCAGAGCGCAATAAGTACGAAGATAACGATGCTGTGATCTCCGATAAGTTGGCAAAGCATCTGTTCGGTTCGGAAGATGCTGTTGGGAAATATATCCGACTCAATATGGGAAAAGAGATTAAGGTGTCCGGCGTAGTAGAGCAAGTTGGTGCACTCTTCTCCAATGCTTATGCAGAGGTTTATTTGCCTGCGGTTCATCGGCGGCTCAGTCCCGAAAGAAGTGCAGAAGGGACACGTGGTCGTTGTTTGGCAGTGCTACTTCTGGAAAAGGGGGCATCTATCAAGCAGGTAACGGATATTGTTGAAGATCGTTTGGCAAAGCATAATGCGACTCTTTCCGAGTATGCTGTGGAAGTGGGACTGAAAGATATCAAGGGAAAGATGTTGTCTTTCGGAGAAAATGGTACAGCCAGACTGATAGTAGCGCTACTGCTGGGTATTCTTGTGCTTGTCCCTGCTCTGACAATGAGCAGTATGGTTTCCACGCTGGTGGAGAAGCGCAGAGGAGAGATCGGTGTGCGTAAAACCTACGGCGCAACAGTGGTGAAAATCGTGAAGATGCTCATTTGGGAAAATCTCCTGATGACCATGTTTGCCGGCATTATAGGCATCATCCTCTCTTTTATTTTGGTCTATCTTTCCAAAAACTGGCTTTTGGCAGGTATGGCAGGTACGATGGATGTCGATGCTTTACAGATTCCGGTAAGTGCCATTTTGAGTCCGAGCGTGTTGCTGGTCCTCTTTGGGGTTTGCCTCCTGTTGAGCTTACTCTCCGTGGTATATCCGGCATATCGTTATGCTAAAGCCGAAATCATACAAACCATTAAATAGAAATCTGACACAGTTATGAGACAACTGATACATAAAATGTGGAATGAGCGTCGCTCCAATGTGGCTCCGGTCGCAGGGTTGTTTATTACATTCATTCTGATGTGGTACTGTATGGACATATTTTATGTCTCGATGAACTCCCTGCTTAAAAGTAGCGGATACAATATAGATCACGTATACAGAGTGGAGATGAGAGCCAATAGGACATTCTCTTATGAGGGAATGGATATGGAGCAGATCAATGAGATAAACCGTGAGAATGCGGAAAGGATACTCTCCAGACTGCAAAACATCAATGGCGTAGAGGCTGCAACGCTCATAATGGGGACTACTCCCTACACGGGAAATATGTTCCAAGCCTATGCTTTGGAGCAGGATACCATGCTTACGGAAGCTAAAGTGATCTATGCGACAAAGGGCTACTTCGATACGTTCGGAGTAGAAGTGGATAAAGAGATGCTCGAACATTGGGGAGAAATAGCACCGAGATATGCTGCAGTAACTCCCGAACTGGCTCATGGTGTATGGGGAGAAGTGGATGTAAAAGGACGTCTATTCAAAGACTTTTACAGTGTGCAATACAGCCCTACAGACGAATATCGTGAGATGAACAAGTTTACGGTGGGAAGCGTGATCCCTTCGATGAGGCTGGAAGAGTTTGAACGTTTCGAGCCTTTTGTGATAGCACCCATGCCGCTGTATATGTATATGCCGTCTGCCGACTTCTTTATCCGAGTACGTTCAAAAGTGGACAGCGATCACTTTGTCGAGGACTTCATGAACGAGTACAGGCGTGAGTTGAGTCAGGGACCCTCTTATCTCAACAACGTGGAGGCACTGAAACAGACACGAGATACTTATAACCTCTCTAACGGGAGCACGTTGGTGATGCGTGGGGTGCTGTCTGTGATGATCTTTTTCCTCCTCAACATATTTCTCGGAATAGGTGGAATCTTTTGGTTCCGTATGCAAGGGCGAGTGAAGGAGATAGGTGTAAAGAAAGCGATGGGGGCTACCAATGCGAGCATTGTCCTCGAAGTGATGGCAGAGGTAGTGTATATCCTGCTCTTCGCAGCCCTGCCTGCCATAGTGGTTTGTGCCTTTTTGTCCTACAATGATATTATCATCACCATAAACGATCTTATGGATAATAGCATCGGAAGATTCGGTATGGCTATCGTTCTGACCTTAGTGGCATTTTTGATTATTTCTATTATTGCCGCAGCTATTCCCGCTACAAGGGCGATGAGAATACTTCCGATAGATGCTCTTAAGGAGAAAGAGTAAATGTAAAACAAATACAGAATAACAAACTATAAAACTAAAAACAACATGGAAACAAACACAATGATCCGTCTTACAGGCATCAACAAAATTTACAGAACAGAAGAGATTGAAACATTGGCACTGGACAATGTGAACTTGGAAATAGAAAAAGGAGAGTTTTTATCCATTATGGGACCTTCGGGATGCGGTAAGTCCACGCTTTTGAACGTGATAGGTCTGCTCGATAAGCCTACTGCCGGAACGGTGGAACTGGTCGGAAAGAAAACCGACGGGCTTTCGGACAAAGAGCTTGCCCGCTTCCGCAACCAACATCTTGGCTTTGTCTTCCAAAGTTTTCACCTTATCAACTCCCTCAATGTGCTGGACAACGTAGAGCTTCCTCTCCTTTATCGTGGAGGCGTATCCGGTTCGGAACGCACACGATTGGCTAAAGAGGTTTTGGAGAGAGTTGGTCTCAGCAGCCGTATGAAGCATCTCCCAAGTCAGCTATCGGGCGGACAGTGTCAGCGTGTAGCCATAGCTCGTGCATTGATAGGCAATCCCACCATTCTGCTTGCGGATGAGCCGACCGGTAATCTCGACTCCAAGATGGGCGCAGAGGTGATGTCGCTTCTTCAAGAGCTTAACAGAGAAGACGGACGTACTATTGTCATGGTAACGCACTCCGAAAAGCAGGCAGAACAAACCCATCGGATCGTTCGTTTCTTCGACGGTAGACAGATACAGTAAGCCTAACCATTAAATCCAGAGACAATGATCAAGCAATATATTAAGCACGCTTTCCGCCTGATAAAAGAGGCTCCTGTGCTCAGCACCATCATGATTCTTGGAACGGCTCTTGCCGTTTGCATGCTCATGATAAAGTTTATGGTGCACAGCGTGGAAACCGGTTCGGTCTACCCCGAAGTGAATAGAGATCGCACACTATACATCTCTTATATTAAGTCTATCTACAAAGATCCGGAGGGTAAAATAGAAAATGAGAGCAACGGAGGTATAGCAAGATTTTTCGTTGAAGAGATTCTCAAACCTGTCGAAAGTGCAGAGGTTGTGGCATCGTACCTTTTCAGACAGGACGGGACACCGTTCTCCGCTCCCGGTTCCAAGAATAATGCTCAAGGCGCAAGACGGGGAACCGATGCGCAGTTCTGGGATGTTTTCCGCTTTAAGTTCATCAGCGGATCGCCCTTTACGCAAGAAGATTTCGACAGCAGGCTCGCTAAGGCGGTGATAGATGAAGATATGGCTCGTAAGGTGTTCCAGACTACCGATGTGGTCGGACGCGAAATCCTTATCAATTTTAGCCCTTACACTATTGTGGGAGTGGTGGAAAACGCATTCGAGTTGGCGCAAGATGCGCATGCCAATGCCTGGTATCCCTACTCCGTAGAAGATTTCCCTGAGACAACAGATCCTTCCGGAAATGTGATGGTTGCCGTTATGGCAAAGAGCAAAGCGGACTTTCCGGAGATAAGAGCAGAGGTAGAGAAACGGATAGAGCAGTTCAATGCCGATAAGAGCCGCACTCACAGAGTAAGTTTAATGGAGCAACCGGATGACTTTTGGGTACACTTCAACAGGTCTGCTGCTAATTTCCCTCCCGATATGAAGGAGGTAAACCGGACAAACATCGTATCCATCCTGATCTTTTTGCTTATTCCGGCGATCAATCTTGCGGCGATGACCTCTTCCCGTATGCAGAAACGATATGCGGAGTTAGGGCTTAGAAGATCTTTTGGAGCAACGAAAGGAGCATTGCTCAATCAGGTTCTTTCGGAGAGCTTTGTGCAGTCCCTTTTAGGCGGTATCCTTGGATTTGTCCTTGCCGTAATCTTTGTTTATCTCTCAAGCAATACGTTGTTTCAAGCCAATTATAGTACTTATTCCAATAGCTTGGCGCTACCTGTTTGGAACATCATATCCGTACAAGCATTCCTGATGGTACTGTTGTGCTGCTTTGTGATCAACTTCATTTCCACTTTCATACCGGCATGGAGAGCCACTAAGAAGCCTATTGTAGAATCCTTATCACTCAAGAAATAGTCATGATAAAGCATCAACTTAAAATAATGTGGAATGAGCGCAGACAGAATATTGCCATCTTCCTCGAACTTCTTCTGGTTCTACTCTGCTTTTGGGGCATTACGAATATATTTTACAACAGGATTTCGGAAGCAGTAAAACCGACCGGATTCGATATTGCCCACACTTATCGCATTTTCCATAACATCTTACCCAACACTTCTCCGCTTTATATCGCTCCGGAGAGCGACGGTTATCGTACCTATGCAGCCAGTATGCTGGAGGTCAAAAACCGCTTGAAGAAGTTGCCCGAAGTTGAAGCCGTTGCCTTCTCGATGCACTCTACGCCTCACATGGGTAGTAACCGTATAACAACTTTATCTTCCGATTCTCTGCATGTACAAGATTGGGTTATGGTGCGTGGCGTGGAACCGGAGTTCTTGGACATCTTCAGGATTATGGACGAACAAGGCAGTACGGAGGCCTTCAAGAGAACGCTTCGAGATAATAAGCTGGTCATCTCCAAAGGTCTGAACGAATCTTTAGTCCCGAATAACGTCAATCCGATAGGTCTGGAGTTGAAAAAGAGTGACGGAAGTATCTTTAGCACTGTCGGAGGAGTAGCCGGAGAACTCAAGCAGAATACTTTTGACCGGTGGAATACCTCTCTTTTTGAGCTGCTTTATCCTACTGAGGAGGAGTTTATCTCCTATGGAGACCATCCGAATCTCCCGTATCTGGAGATCTCCATGCGCATCAAACCTTCTGCCGATCACGCTTTCAAGGAGCGTTTCCTCAAGGATATTGCTCCCACCCTGCACAATTGTAACCTGATCGTTTCCGATATAAGGAGTTTTGCAGAAATGAAAAGCAGCTTCGATGCTCCGTATATAAAGCAGATGAAAAACTATGCTTCCATCGTCATATTCTTTGCCATCAATGTTCTGCTTGGTGTCATCGGTGTATTCTGGTACCGTACAGACCAGCGCAAACATGAGATGGGCGTTCGGATGGCACTCGGAGATCGTGCGGCGGCACTGCTTCGCCGCTACATCGGAGAAGGGCTTCTGCTTTTGCTTTTCACCATTCCTTTTGCTCTTCCACTCTCTTACGGCATCTCGAAGCTGGGATTTGCCTTCCGGTGGGATACCATGACTTTAGAGCGTTTCCTATGGGGATTCGGGTCGGCTTACCTGCTCATGATGCTGATGGTAATACTTGGCATCTGGATTCCTGCCCGTAAAGCAGTAAACATTCCGCCATCCGTCGTGTTGAAAGAAGAGTAATAACAACCTCAAAATACGCAGTAATGAAACAATACTTCTATCATAACTTTTTCATTTGCGTTTGTATTGTGCTATGCGCCATCCTGCCTGCTTCCGGGCAGGATGTGCAAGCACAGTCGGACTCGATAGCGCAAACCCTCACACTCGAACAAGCCATAGAGATGGCACAAGCCCAAAGTGTGGATGCCGTAGTGGCGCTTGACCGTCTGCGTACAGCCTACTGGCAGTACCGCACATACCGTGCAGAGCTGCTGCCGGAAGTGAACTTTACGGGAGAGCTGCCCAACTACAAGAGCGGCTATAACCTCTATCAGGAGGGAGACGGCAGCTACAAGTTCGTCCGCTCCCGCCTTTTGCAGGCGAGCGGATCGCTCTCCATAGATCAGAACATCCCTCTCACCGGCGGTCGCATCTCGGTGGTCTCCTCGTTGGAGTATGTTCGTCCGTTCACGAAAGCCAATCACTTCCTCACCATTCCGGCAACCATCACGCTGGTTCAGCCCATTCTCGGCTACAATGCACTCCGTTGGCAGACCAAGATACAGCCGGTAAAGTATGAAGAAGCCAAGGCTGCTTATCTCGAAGAACGGGAGAAAACCACGATGCGGACTATCAGCCACTTCTTCGAGTTGCTGCTTGCGGACGAAAATCTGCGCATCGCAATCCAAAACAGAGAGAATGCCAAAAAGCTGCACGAAGTGGCTAAAGCAAAACGGGAGATGGGGCAGATCTCGGAGAACGAACTGCTACAACTGGAGCTGAATCTGCTTCAAGCCAACGGGAAAGAGACGGAAGCACGCTCGCTCAGAAACGGCAAGCTGTTCCGCTTGAAGTCTTTTCTCGGCATCACCACAGACGGAGACATCCTCCCCGTAGTGCCTGCATCGGTAGATGCCAAGCGCATCCACTATGGCGATGTACTGGCTAAGGCTCACAAAAACAACTCTTTCGTGCATCGCATCCGCCGTAAACAGCTCGAAGTGGACAGCGAAGTGGCACGCGCCAAAGGCGAACGCTACAAGGTGGATCTCTTTGCTTCGCTCGGATATACCGGACAACACGAACAGTGGAGAGAGGCTTACGGCAATCTTCAAGAGAATCAGATCGTACAGGTAGGCGTTAGGATACCTCTGCTCGACTGGGGCAAACGAAAAGCAAGAGTGAAGATGGCGGAGAGTGCCCGTGATGTGATGCGCTCGCAAATCAAGCAAGAGACTCAGCAGTTCGACCAAGATCTGTTCCTTTTGGTAGAACAGCTCAACAACCAAGCACAACAACTCCACATTGCACGCAGTGCCGACCGCATCGCCGAAAAGCGGTACAAGACCGGTATAGAGACCTTCATGATAGGTAAGATAAGCACTCTGGAGCTGAACGATGCACAGAAAGCCAGAGACGAAGCACGGCAGAAACATATCTCCGAACTCTTCTTCTATTGGTACTACTTCTACCAAGTGCGCAGCCTGACCCTCTTCGACTATATCAAAGAGAGCGAAATATCTTACGACGCAGACCTGTTTAAGCGTTTGTAGGAAAGTGGGACAGAGAGATTTCTCCTTCTTCTACGGCATGGAACCTGTCCGCCAACATGGCAAGGAACAGAGAGATCTGCCTGATGGCTTCCATCGTAGAAGAGGAGACGTCGTCCCCTTTCAGCCGAAGGGTCATGTAGCCATAGACGGCGATATAAGCGGTCTCTATCTCTCCGACAGGCTTGGACGACTTCTGCTTTGTACGCAGATGAACCAAGTGGGGAAGGGTTTTGTAGAAGAGTGCTGAGTAGATCCCTTGAGAGGGATCTTCCAGCAATGCCTTATGGAGTGAGCCGAGGTGCTCTATCAGCTTGGAGAGCTGAGGCAGGTGTCCTTCCGTAGTAGCTCCGGACGCTATAAGCTCATCGCGCAGAGAGAGATACCATTGGAGCGTCTCGGACTGCAACGGCTCTTCCAGCCGGTATTGGGTCTTGACATAGGAGGTGATCGCCTCCGTGTCGAGCTTCAGTGCGCGCAGAATATCTTCTACCTGCCACATGTAGAGGAGGTATTCGGAGATATTTTCTTTTCGTTTCTTTCGAGCTACTATCATGGGTATGGATAACGGTTGGTCTCGGTGCAAATGTAGAGAAAATATGTCAGAGATAAGAGCCGGTTTCAAGTGCACTTTTATATAAAAACGGAGTGCTCACGCTCTGCTCCGAAACTGCTCCGCTTTCTCTCTTTTTGGAGTAAAATTTTCTGTCCTCTGTTGTAATGGTTTGAAATAGAGTGAAATATAAATCAGCGCGAATTTGGAAAAATTTTTTTCTCAGTCCGTTTGATGGGGCTTTTTCGCGTTAATAGGTGTAAATTTTAACACCCGTGTCTGTAAACGTTTCCTAATGAAGAAATTTGCCTTTTCAGGTGTATTTTAGGGCAAAAATATGTAGCGGTCTGATTATTAACACCTTAACCATTTTGGCTAAACACGTTAATCGAATCCGGTAAACGTGTTTAATGAAATCACTAAACGTGTTCGTTGAAAAATTAAACACGTTAAGCCGGAAGAATATGCTCGTTTAGCGTTTTTGCTTAACAGGTATCGAAAATAGTGTTAATAAAATGGGCTGATTTAACAAATCCGGTACCCCTCTGAAAACGACCCCTTCGATCAAAATAGAGAGCAAGAAAAAAGGGAGCATTTTTCGGTATGGAATATATAAAAACAGCGTGTACGAAACGGTCTCCGTACACGCTGTTTTTATGGGTTGAATATGGCTCTCAAATCACCCTTAATATGACCGAAATGATTCCGATGATACCTATACAGAGTTTGATAATAGGCCATACAAAACGAGTGTTTCCCTTTTTATTTCCGAGATTTTGCTTTTTGAGCCTGGAAATGTCCGAAATGGAAAGAATAACCAACAGAATGGCAATGATGAGTATGCCTGCCAAATAGAGTGTCATACCTGCAGAGTGTGAAGTGTGAGACTACTTGGTGGTTTGCACTTCCGGTGTCGGCACTGCCGGCTTATAGCCTTGAGAAGCGGTGTCCGACATGATCTTCTTCTCTACCAACAAGCCGTCTTGGAAGATGAGATAGGTGTAGGTGATGAGTAGATTGGAACCCTCATACTGGGTGTGTCTGTACACCAATGTCTCTATCACTTTGCCCTCTTTATCTTTGTAGAACTCTGTGCCTTGAAGACTGCTCTTCATGGAGCGCAGCTGGCGCAGTACGTCATTCTTCTTGGCTCCGTAAGAGATGGCATCCATCTTGCTGGCGTAAGAGGGTCCGAATATTCCGCAACCGCTCAGACCCAACGTGCAGGCAAGCAGAGCCGCTGCAAAAAAAGTTTTTTTCTTCTTCATATATATAGTGTTTGTTTTCTCTTCTGTGCTTTGGGATTATCTCCTGCGGGGATGTTCGGGAGGTATCGGACGTCTTGGTATAAACATTCCGGGACGGGATACCTGCTTCTCCACGAGGATGTTGTTCTTGAAGATGAGATGTATATACTGCACGGAGAAGGGAGTATCTCCCTGATTGTCTTTATAAGTGAGAATCTCTATCATGTCTCCGTTGTCGTCCCGGTAAAACTCCTGGTTATCGAACATCACGCTTATGGGACGCAGACGCCTTTGAGCTTCTTGCTTGGTGATTCCGGGCGGTAGATCTTGAAGATCTCTGTATGCTCTCATCATGGAACAGCCGCTCAACAGAAGCGCAACAACGGCAATCAGTGCCATCAAAATAACTTTTCGGTTCATGGTTTGCTCCTCTCTGTGTCTTATGGTTTTTATTAAAATCCCCCATGTAAACAGGGGTCGAAGCAAATTTAGATAAAAGCAGACAGAGAAACAAGCCTTTTACTCTTCCGGCTGAGGCAGATATTGCTCATAAGGTTCTCCGAATGATGCCAACTCCCTAACGAGAGAGGAGCTGACGGAACAGAGTTCGGGGGCGGAGAGAAGCAGTACGGTTTCGAGGTTGAAGTGCTTGCGGTTGAACTCTGCCATGTTTCTCTCATACTCCATATCCGCCACGTTGCGTATTCCACGTATCAGCAGAGAAGCCCCATGCGCTTGGGCAAAAGCACCGGTGAGTCCTTCATAAGCCACGATAGAGATGGCCGGAACTTTTGCATAGATGCGACGCAGGGTCTCGACCCTCTCCTCTACGGAGAGAAAAGGCTGCTTGTTGCGGTTGATGCCTACGACAATGATGAGCCGGTCTACTATCTCCAGTGCCCGTAAGGCTATGTCGTGGTGTCCGATGGTATAGGGGTCGAAGCTTCCGGCGTATATCCCTGTTCGGGGATGCGGTGTAGAGAGTGCTGTATCCATATCCGTTGGTTAAAAGTTATATTTGACATCCACAAGCGAAAGCCCTTCGGCAGGTGCGGACATCCCTGCTGCCGAGCGGTCTTTCTGTTCTAAAATATTTCGTATTGCCTCCGGCGCCATCTTGCCACGCCCTATCAAGAAGAGTGTACCCACGATGGCTCGTACCATATCCCTTAAAAAACGGTCTGCGGTAATCTCGAAACGGTAGCCTTCGCCCTCTTCACGTACCCACTCTGCACGTTTGACGGAGCAGATATTGGTCTTAACGTCCGTGTGGAGCTTGCTGAAGGAGGTAAAATCCTGCTTTCCCAACAGAAACAGAGCCGCTCGGTTCATCGCTTCTATATCCAAAGAGTGGTGTACAAACGTGGAGAAGTGTCTCAGGAACGGGTCTCTGTTGAAGTGGATACGGTAGTGATAGGTGCGCTCGACGGCATCGAAGCGGGCGTGAGCGTCTGTGGCAACTTCGTATATCCGGTAGATTGTAATGGTTCTTGGGAGCAAGCGGTTGATCTTATGCGCATCGAACGGGAGGGTATCCCCCTCAAAGTCGAAGTGTACCACCATTCGGGCGGCATGAACTCCGGCATCCGTGCGTCCGGCACCAACGATGCTTACTGGCTTTTGTGCTATCGTACTCATCGCTTTTTCGATGCTCTCCTGCACGGTGATGCCGTTGGGCTGTATCTGCCAACCCGAAAAGGAGCTGCCGTCATAGCCCAACTCCATGAAGTATCGCTTTATAACCGGTTGCTCTTTCATCTTGTTATGCTTGTTCGTACTCTTCCCGGCGACGCTTTTCTTTCTCTTTTTCCTCTTTGCTTAAAGGCAAAATGAGGTTGAGCAGCACGGCAACTACGGCAGAAAGCCCGATGCCGGAGAGAGAGAAATCGCCATAAGAGAACACCGCACCGCCTATACCGATGGTGAGGGTAATGGAGATGATCACCACGTTACGGGTATTGGTCATGTCCAGTTTATGTTGCATCAGATTGACGATGCCGGCACTTGCAATGGTTCCAAAGAGTAACAGCATGATACCGCCCAGTACAGCCGGAGGAATGCTCTTGAGCAGCGCACTCACTTTACCTATCATCGAGAAGACGATACCGGTAACAGCTGCTATGCGGATCACTACCGGGTCTGTTACTTTGGTCAATGACATCGCACCGGTAACCTCTGAATAGGTTGTTACGGGCGGGCCTCCGATAAAGCTTGCAGCTATACAAGCCAATCCGTCTCCGAGTAGAGTGCGGTGAAGTCCGGGGTTCTTGACGAAGTCTTTACCGGTTACCGTATTCACCACATATACATCGCCGATGTGTTCGATAACGGGAGCTATCGCAACAGGAATCATAAACAGAATGGGTTCCCATGCAAAACCTTCGTAAGGAATGAATTGAGGAAGTCCGAACCATGGGGCTGTTGCAACGGCAGACAGATCCACTCTTCCGAGAGAGAGGGCTAAGAGGTAGCCGACAAGGATACCACAGAAGATGGGAATCAGCTTCAGAAGACCTCGTGTATAGATTGTAACAAACACCGCAACGGCTAAAGAGACTATTGCCAACAGCCAGTCTTGACTCGCCATATTCACTCCGGCAGAGGAGAGACTCAGTCCGATGAGAATGATTACCGGACCTATCACGACGGGAGGAAAGAGTCGGCGGATCACTTTAAGCCCTTGCCACTTGACCAGAGCACTCATAATGAGATAGACCGCTCCTACTCCGACGATGCCGGAGATAGTACCGCTCAATCCATAAAGCTCGGTGGCTTTGATGATGGGAGCGATAAAGGCAAAACTGCTACCGAGAAAAATAGGCACCATCCCCTTGGTAACGAGGTGGAAGATGAGCGTTCCTATCCCGGCAGAAAAGAGTGCCGTGGAGGGATCAAGCCCTACAAGAAGAGGAACTAAAACAGTAGCTCCGAAAGCTACGAATAGAAACTGAACACCGACAATGCACTTGCGCGGAGTGCTGAGTACGATGGGTTCTGTGGGTTGGTTCATTCTGTTTACAGGTTTTTAATATAGATGTTTACAAAATTAGTCAATTAGCCATACTCTGCAATATGACACTCGTTCAGCCCTGCCCTTGCAGTCGGGACGCATAGAGCCGTAAGTGTTGTTCGGCGACCCTTGTGTACGAGTAGCACGACACGGCTTTCTCTCTTGCGGCGGAACGCATTGCCAGATACTCCGAAGGTGGTAGCAGAAGCATCTGTTCTATCTTCTTTGCCAGATCCGAAGGGTTGGCATACTCTGCCAAAAAGCCACTCTTTCCCGGCTGTATCATTTCGGGTATTCCTCCGGTCTCGAATGCCACAACAGGTGTACCGCAACTCAGGCTCTCCATGATAGTGCAGGGGAGATTCTCAAACAGAGACGGAACCACCAGCATACAGGCAGAACGGTAAAGCTTAATCATCTCCTCTTCCGAGCCGATGTATCCATGAAGAACCACCGGAAGGGTTTCCAGAAGAGCGGAAGCGTGAGGAGAGAGCTTTCCAAAAACATCCACCACCACGTTCATCTCCTTTAGGGGCAGGCGATGAAGAGCAGAGAGCAGTTCGTCGAACCCTTTTCGGGGGTCGTCTGTCTGCACTGCGCCCACCACTATACGCTTCTGCTCCAAAGAGAAAGAGGCAGGAGGGGAGAAGCTGTCCGTGTCTATCGCATTCGGTATGGTGGTTATGTCGAGACCTTTTGTGAGTTCGGAAGCTCTTGCTTTCCCGGCAATCCATTCGCTGCAACAGATAAAAGAGGGGCGGAGAACGGGGTATATCCTCTGCTTCCGGCGCCATACACGATTCACAAGAGAGTTCTCCTTGCCGCTCCAAGGCGATTCGTAGCTGTTCGGATCGGATAAATGGGGAGACACTGCGGTGAATGGCCACATATCGTGAGTGGTCCAAAAGAGCGGCTTCCCCGTACTCGCGAGCCGTTCCAATCCTTTCAGGGAGAGCATTCCATGGTTTATCCAGTGCAGATGAATCACATCCGCCCACTTCACCAAAGGGTGCGACGAAATGTCTCTACCCCATAAAGCCGTGGAGATATGGAAGATCTTATCTCTGCGGAAACCGTTGTGCAGATAGATCTCTGCACGTTCCGTCATAAAGTTGAACCGGTCTGCAACGCTTTTTTTCTCCAAAAAGAGAAATGCCACATCCACATCCGGCATCATAGAAAGAGCATCTCTCAGACGGCGTGCAGCTATTGCCGCTCCACCACCTGAGAGATGCGTATTTACGATGAGGATATTCACGGTTTCGAAGCGTCGTTACAGCTCTTCGCTTTTAGCCCTGCTCTTCGATCCCAGATAGCCGCCATGATGACGCTTGGAATACTCCGAGTAGGAAAATCCGATGGCTTCCATCACGCCCACAACGAGAAGATCGCCCATGACGGTCATTACCGTTGTGCTGGTCGTGGGAGTCAGTCCGAGCGGACAGACCTCTTTAGGCGATCCCGTATGGAGGACGATGTTGGCATTTTGAGCCAATACGCTCTCCGTATCACTTGTAATACAGATGTACGGAATACCCGGAACAAGTCTGCGAGACAGCTCCACGAGTTCGAGTATCTCTCTTGTCTTGCCGGAGTTGGAGATAAGAAGCATCAGGTCATTGGGGCAGACTATTCCAAGATCTCCATGCTGTGCTTCGCTCGGATGCAGAAAAAAGGCGGGAGTACCGGTGCTGCTGAATGTCGTAGCCATGTTTGCCGCGATCTGTCCTGCCTTACCCATACCGGATGTAACCAGTTTACCTCCATTGGTATGCACATGTTTAAGTATAAGATCTATTGCCTCCTGATAGCACGAACCCAAAGGAATGTTTCGTACAGCACGAGCTTCCTGTTCGAGTATCTCGGAAAGGTTTTCTATTGTAAGCATAGCGGTTATTCTTCTATTGCATTTATTAACAAGAGTCAAAGATACGCCATTTTTCTCATAGCTTGTTTCCGCTTACGGCTCTTCCGTATTCGTTCGAGAAGGAGTAAGGCTTGTCTTCTTCCGTTGTTCCCCTTTCTCTGTTGGGCTTGTTGCTCATCTCGAAAGAGATCTCACCGCCTTTCAGCAGCTGCGAATAGGTCAGGAAGTTTTTGCTCCATACTTTCCCGTCCACCGTCATACCATATATATAAGGTGTGTCGGACGTATTGCCTTTTGCATTCAGAAGCAGTTTCCTGCCATTGGGGAGAGAGAGCTTCACTTTCGGGAAAAGCGGAGAGCCCAACACATACTGCTCGGATGCAGGAGCAACCGGATAGAATCCGAGTGCGGAGAAAACGTACCAGGCAGAAGTCTGACCATTGTCTTCATCACCGCAGTAACCGTCCGGTGTGGGCTTGTAAAGCTTATCCATCACTTCACGCAAACGGCTTTGCGCCTTCCACGGTTCGCCTATATAGTTGTAGAGATATATCATGTGTTGTATGGGCTGATTACCGTGCGCATAGTTGCCCATATTGGCTATCTGCATCTCCCGAATCTCATGAATCACAAAGCCATAATAGCTCTCATCGAAGACGGGAGGCGTAGAGAACACGGAGTCGAGCATAAGACTCATATTTCTGTCTCCGCCCATCAGAGAAGCGAGACCTTTCGGGTCGTGAAATACAGACCATGTATAGTGCCACGCATTCCCTTCCGTGAAAGCGTCTCCCCACTTCAAAGGGGAGAACGGTGTCTGAAAAGTGCCATCGCTTTTCCTGCCTCTCATAAGGGATGTTTCGGGGTCGAACAGATTGCGATAGTTCATGGCTCTCTGTGCAAACGTGTTCAGAAGAGACGCTTCCCACTTTAGTTTTCTTCCCAGCTGCCATATACACCAGTCATTGTACGCATATTCCAGCGTGCGTGCGGCACTCTCCTTTATCCCAATATCGCACGGAACGTATCCCAGCTCATTGTATGCTTCCCAACCTTTGCGACCTGTGGACGACACAGACGGATGCACAGCGTTGGCTCCGTGTAGCAGTCCGGCTCGGAGTGTGGCGGTATCTTTCACCATGACTCCTTTGAGATAAGCATCGGCAAGAACGGATGCAGAGTTGTTGCCCACCATGCAGTCTCTATGTCCGGGACTTGACCACTCCGGAAAGAATCCGCTTTCGCGGTAGCTGTTGAGCAGACCTTCCTGTATCTTGATATTCTCTTCCGGATAGAGGAGATTAAGTAGCGGAAAGAGAGAGCGGAATGTATCCCAAAAGCCGGTATCGGTGTAGAGATAGCCCGGAAGCACCTGTCCGTTGAACGGACTGTAATGGACGATCTTTCCTTTCGGGTCTATCTCGTAAAATCTTCGCGGAAAGAGGAGAGAGCGGTAGAGTGCGGAGTAAAATGTGCGCCGTTGGTCGGTGCTGCCGCCCTCTATCTCTATGCGGCCCAATAACCTGTTCCACTCCGCTCTGCCACTGTCTCGCACCTGCTCGAAGCTCTTGTCTGCCACCTCCAAAAGGTTCTGCTCTGCCTGTCGTGCGCTGATGAACGAGGAGGCTATCCTGATCTCCACCTCCGGAGACTTTATCTCCACAGCCACTCTGGCGTGTCCCGCGACATCCGGCTCTATCTTGCGAATGCTCTTTATCGGTGTGGAAAACTTCAGGGTAAAGTAGCAGGCAAAATTTTCGGGCACGCCTCCGCTGTTTTTTCGTGAGATCCCTTGCAGCGTGTAAGCATCTTTCTGCTCTATGAGAGAGCCGGAGTCGAAAGCATCCAGCAGCAACCAACGGAGCTGTTCTGCCCTGCTCTTTTTCGGATAAGCTACTCTGAATATCACGGCTCGTTCCGTTGGGGTCAGTTCCACAAAGGTGTCATGGGAGGCAAGATATACGCTATAATAATAGGGTGTAACGCTCTCTGCCTTGTGCGAAAACCATGAGGCGGAATGCTCGGTATCGAAAAGCGAGTACCACTTCTTCATATCTTCCGCACTCTCTCCGTGTGGAGCAGGAGGAGCCATCAGGGGCATGATGAAAAACTGCCCGTAGTCGTTGATCCAGGGACTGGGTTGATGGGTCTGTTTGAAGCCTCTTATCTTGTGAGCCGTATAGGTGTACTGCCAGCCGTCTCCGGGCTTTCCGGTCATCGGTGTCCAGCTGTTCATGCCCCAAGGTCTGCCTATAACCGGATAGGTGTTCCCCGAACTGAGTTCAAAACTACTCTGTGTCCCGATGAGGGGAGATACATAGTCTACGGGAGATTGTGCCGAAAGATCGTAACCGGCTATGTGGAAAAGGAGAAGTGCCAGAGTGGCAAAAAACGCTTTGGAATGCTTCATGTCTGTAAAATATCTCCCCTAAAGGTAGAGGAGTTTGACGAAAAAAGCAACATCGGAGTTCTCTCCAACTCTTCTGTAAGTGAACAGGTTACAACGGCTTATGCCCTCTTTTCATGTGTAAGGGCGTGTATGTGATTTGCTTTTAAGCTGTTCGATAGTTCTTTTTATCGTGTTAAAAAAGAGGGTTGATGCTTTATAAATTTTGAAATCAAGGCTTGATGTTTGCAAATCAAAACTTGAGTCCTGCTTCTCAAGGTTTGACTTTCAATATTCAGCTCCTGATTTGTAAATTTTAATGCGTTTGGAGAAAGAAACAAACAGGTTTGGGAGAACTTTTGGACGGCTTTATCAAAAGAGTTTTATCCGTCTTTTCGTGGCTCTTTCGGGCTATCGCTTTCTTTCCGGAAGGCTTCTGGCGGAGTGGAGCAAGAGAATTACCGAAAAGCAGGTATGTCTCTCTAACTTATTGTAATAGAGGAGTCTGTCTCTTTGATACGAAGCAATAATCTCTCCATCGGTACAAAAACGGACAAAATGTTGTTTTTCTGAAATATTAGTACTAATTTTCGGAGAAAGTCGCAGAGTTTTGCCCGACAGAAGAGGGCATTTTGGCTCTGAGACATATAAAATAAGCTATTATAATTTCAAACCATCTTACATAAGGACGTTATGAAAGTGTACCAAACCGAAGAGATTAAAAATATCTCTATACTGGGCAGTTCAGGCTCAGGTAAAACCACGCTTGCGGAAGCAATGCTATTTGAAGGCGGTGTCATTAAGCGTAGAGGAACAGTGGAAGCAGGAAATACTGTTTCGGACTACTTCCCGGTAGAAAAAGACTATGGATACTCTGTGTTCTCTACGCTGTTTTCAGTAGAATGGCAAGGTAGAAAGCTCAACTTTCTCGACTGCCCCGGATCCGATGACTTCGTAGGTGCAGCGGTTTCTTCTCTTAGTGTTACAGATACGGCTCTGATGGTCGTAAATGCTCAGTACGGTATAGAAGTGGGGCTGATCAATCAGTTCCGTTATACAGAGCAGTTTAAGAAACCGGTGATCTTCATCATCAATCAGCTTGATCATGAAAAAGCCGACTTTGATAACAGCGTAGCCCAGCTGCAAGAAAGATACGGTTCCAAAGCCGTTCCGGTACAATATCCGGTAACCGTGGGTACAGGCTTTAACGAGATCGTGGACGTCCTTAAGATGAAAATGTACCGCTGGAAACCGGAAGGCGGTGTACCCGATGTGCTCGACATACCCGAACAGGAGCAGGAAAAGGCTATGGCTTATCACCAGGCATTGGTGGAAGCAGCAGCAGAAAACGATGATGCGTTGATGGAGAAGTTTTTTGATCAAGGCACATTATCGGAAGAGGAGATGAGAGAAGGTATCAGATTGGGTCTTGTGTCTCGCAGCATCTTCCCGATATTCTGCGTAAGTGCTCTTAAAGATATGTGCGTGAGACGTACTTTGGAGTTTCTTGGAAATATCGTTCCATGTACAGATAAGATGGAACCTGCCCTTACCAATGAGGGTGAAGAGGTAAAAGCCGACTCTGCAGGTCCTGTAAGCCTTCTCTTTTTCAAGAGTGCCATAGAGCCTCATATTGGAGAAGTGGACTACTTCAAGGTTATGAGTGGTACGGTGAAAGAGGGCGATGACCTCATTAACGCAAATAAAGAGAGCAAAGAACGCATCACTCAACTTTATGTGGCAGCGGGAGCAACTCGTGAGAAAGTGGCAGAGATGAAAGCCGGAGATATTGGCGCTACCGTTAAACTGAAAGACGTGAAAGTGGGACACAGCTTGAACGAAAAGGGCTGCTCTTACACTTATCCCGAAGTTCAGTATCCGGAGCCGAAGTATCGCAGAGCAATCAAGGCTGTGAACAGCAGCGATGCGGAAAAACTTTCGGAAGCGCTCACCCGTATGCACTCTGAAGATCCGACATGGATAGTGGAACAGTCCAAAGAGTTGAAGCAACTTATCGTGCACGGACAGGGAGAGTTCCACTTGAGAACATTGAAGTGGAGACTCGAAAACAACGACAAAATTCCTGTGGAGTTTTATGAACCAAAGATTCCATACAGAGAAACCATCACCAAAGCCGCTCGCGCAGACTACAGACACAAGAAACAGTCGGGTGGAGCAGGTCAGTTTGGCGAAGTGCATCTTATCGTAGAGCCATACGAAGAGGGATCTCCTCTGCCTCAAAGCTATAAGTTCGGCGGTCAAGAGTTTAAGATCACAGCAAGAGATACTCAAGAGATCTCTTTGGATTGGGGTGGAAAGCTCGTCTTTGTGAACTCGATCGTTGGTGGAGCCATAGATGCCCGATTCCTTCCTGCCATATTAAAGGGTATTATGTCTCGCTTGGAGCAAGGTCCTCTTACCGGTTCTTACGCCCGCGATGTAAGGGTCGTGGTATATGATGGTAAGATGCACCCGGTGGACAGTAATGAAATATCCTTTATGCTTGCAGGACGTAACGCATTCAGTGAAGCGTTCCGCAATGCCAACCCGAAGGTATTGGAGCCGATCTATGACGTTACGGTCTCTGTTCCTGCAGACTATATGGGAGATGTTATGAGTGATCTTCAGACTCGGAGAGCCATTATCATGGGTATGAACAGTGCTGCCGGATATGAAAAGATCCAAGCGAAAGTTCCTCTTAAAGAGCTTTCCAGCTATTCGACATCGTTAAGCTCCATAACCGGAGGACGTGCAAGCTTCACAATGAAGTTTGCCGGATATGAGCTTGTTCCGACAGATGTACAAGAAAAACTTCTTGCAGATTATGCTGCAGAGAAGGAAAAAGACGAATAATAGAAGTTTGCTATGATTTTTGAGAGGGAGCTGCTCTGACAAGAGCAGCTCTTTCTTTGTTTGCCAAAGTGAATGTAAAGAAAATCATAAAAATACGCTATCTTTGTCTTGTTGTGTTCGTTCCTATCGGAATACAGCAGTACCATGATCGAAATTTATCTAACACAGTAAATTGATATGACAAAAAGAATTATTCTATCTGTTACTACTCTTGCCGTAGTATCTCTTTTGGCTTCATCGTGTGCGAAGCTAAAGCCTCTTCAAGCTCAGTACGTCAATGTGGATCCACAACCACTGGAACTGACAGCCGGAAAGGTACCTGCTCAGGTTAATATCTCTTTCCCAAAGAAATGGTTTGCGAAGAAAGCACAAGTGAGCATCATTCCTGTATTAAGGTATCAAGGAGGAGAGATGGCGGCGGCTCCCGTAACCTATCAAGGTGAAAAGGTGCGTGGCAATGCTACCGTAGTGCCTTACGCTTCTGCGGAAAGAGTGGTGTTTCATATGGAATTTGACTACAAGCCGGAGATGCAAAAGAGTGATCTTTTCCTTACATTCCGTGCAAAGGTAGGCAAGAAAGAGGTGCGTCTTCCGGATGTAAAAGTGGGCGAAGGCGTTATAGCAACAGAAGCATTGGCTTCTACGGAGTATGTTACTCCTGCCATCGCTCCCGATGGATTCCAACGCATCATCAAGGAAGCACATAATGCAAACATCCTCTTCCTTATCCAACAAGCCGGTCTTCGTCCTACGGAGTTGGCAAAAGCGGAAATGAAGGAGTGGAAGAGCATCGTAAAGAATGCCAATGATGCAGCAAACAAGAATGTAAATGTAGAGGTACGTGCTTACGCTTCTCCTGATGGAGCTTTCGATTTGAACGAAAGACTTGCGGGTCAACGTGAGAAAAATACGACCAACTACCTTAACAGAGAGTTGAAGAAGCAACGCATCAATGCTCCGGTAGCTGCTCACTATACGGCTGAAGACTGGGAAGGCTTTAAGGAACTTGTAGAGAAGAGCGAAATTCAGGATAAAGATCTTGTCCTTCGTGTTCTTTCCATGTACACAGACCCTATCCAGCGCGAACAGGAAATCAAGAATATTTCTGCTGTGTTCCGCCAACTTGCAGACGATATCCTGCCTCAACTTCGCCGTTCTCGCTTGATAGCGAATGTTGAGATTATCGGAAAGAGCGATGAGGAGATCCTTTCTCTTTCTCAAAAGAATCCGGCTGCTTTGAATGTGGAAGAGTTGCTTTACTCTGCTACTCTTGTTCCGACTGCTGCAGAAAAGATGAATATCTACAAAAAAGCTACTGAACTTTTCCCTAATGATGCTCGTGCATGGAATAATATAGGTACTATCCTGTATGCTTCTAAAGAGTATGCAAATGCTGCGGAATACTTCAACAGAGCATTGGCAGTGGCTAAAGTGAATGGAAAAGATCTTGCAGAAGCTCAGCTTAATACCGGTCTTCTTGCTTTGAGAAGCGGAAACGTGGATCAGGCAAACAGCTTGTTCAGCGCGGCAACCAATGTACCGGAAATGGCAGAAGTGATGGGATTGATGCAGATCCGTCAAGGTAAATATGCCGAAGCTGCCAAAACACTTTCGGGATACGCTACAAACAATGCAGTGGTAGCTCAAATCCTTGCAAACGACTACAATAAGGCTGCCGAACTTATCGCTAAGATTTCCAATCCGGATGCGAAGACTTTCTACTTGAAAGCTCTTGTTGCTGCTCGTACAGATAATGCTTCTGTTGTGGAAGAGGCTCTAAAGGAAGCTGTTAAGCTTGATCCTTCCATCGTGAAGACAATCGCAATGGATCGTGAGTTCTCTAAATATGCGGCTAATCCGTTCTTCAAGTCCATTCTCAGATAATAGAACAAGATAGGGAAACAGATTTCTTGATATACAGAATCGCCCCGATGTATTCGTTAGATACATCGGGGCGATTTTTATTTGCTTTTCTCAATGTTGGTGTTAAGGAAAAATGTACTTCTCGTACAGGTTTTATTTCTTAAGGTAAATGATGCGTTGATTCTTGCTTCCCCTAAAACGCAACGTGGGATCGAACTCCTCTTGGACAAAAGGTCCATCCACTAGTATATCTATGTATTTTAATGGAAGTGATAGCAGAGGATCATTGGAGAGCTGTTCCAATGTATATCCGGTGTAAACCCAGATATTCATTCCTGTCTCCTCTTTCAGACGGGACAGGAGAGCCTCCAATCCGACCGGATTATGGAACGGATCTCCTCCGCTTATAGTGATACCGTCAAGGAGAGGATTCTCTTTGATCTCTGCAATAATATCGGTAAGAATGGAGTCTGTAAGCAGTACCCCATTGTTGGGATCCCAGCTCGCCGGATTGTGGCAGCCTTTACAGCGGTGAGAGCAGCCAGCCAAATAGATAGAAAAACGAATACCTTCACCATCTGAAATAGTCTCTTTGTATCTATTCAGAAGGTGAAGGTTGTATTCTTCTATCGGACAAGGCATCTCTTCAGGCTTATGCTTATTTGGAGTGTTTCACTCTGTCATGTTCTTCTGCCTGCTTAGCAGAGTTCCAGCTATCCAATGATCCGGTAAGATATCCCGTGATGCGTCTTAGTCTTGAAATGTTCTCGCCACTGCATACAGGGCATTTTGCATATATCACACCCTTATAGCCGCACTTGTTACATGTATCCACCGGGTGGTTGATAGAGCCATAGCCGATACCCTCATCGTGCATTGCCTTGACGATTTTAAGGATGCCGGAAATGTTTTTCTTTGCTTCGCCGTCGAGCTCTACGTAAGTAATGTGTCCTCCTCTCGTGATGGCATGGAAAGGTGCTTCTTTCTTTATCTTTTCAAAGATGGTTACAGGCTCTTTGACATCTATGTGGAAAGAGTTCACGTAATAGTCTCTGTCATTTACTCCGGCTATTACTCCATATTTCTTTTTATCCATACGAGTAAATCTACCGGAGAGTCCTTCTGCCGGAGTAGCCAGTACAGAATAGTTGAGTCCATACTTCTTTTTGTACTCTTCTACCACTTCATTCATCACCAAGACAGCATCATATAGAGTCTGCCAAGCCTCCTGATTGTGCGCATGCCCCTCTCCATATATTGCGATCATGGCATTGTGTCCGCCAATGAACCCTATACCGAGAGTACCGCTCTTTATTACTTCTCCCACTTCATCGTTAGGATCTAAGCTGCCACCGCCTTTCCAGACATCATTACCCATCATGAACGGATACTGTCTTGCCAATGAGCTTTTCTGATATTTATATCTGTCGTACAGCTGTTCGGCTATCATTTCGGAAGTCTTTCGTACTCCTTCGAGGAATATCTCTTTTGCCTCTCTGCGGATGGTGTGTTTATCCGCTCCCGGATTATTTTCTTCCGCTTCCCTTATCGCCTCTATTGCCAAACGAGGCATATTGAGAGAAGTAAAAGATAGGTTCCCGCGTCCGACGGAACTCTTCTCTCCATGGAGATTTTCAAATACTCTTGTTCTACATCCCATTGTTGCCACCTCGTAGAGATAGCGTTTGGGATCATCGGCATTCCACTTCTCATGTTTATTAAACGGAGCATCCAAGAATACGAAGTTAGGGAAGAGAGCCTTTGAAGTAGTACGACATGCCTCAATAAGCAGGTCAAAGTTCGGAGCTTCAAACTCCATTTCTCCGCTGAGAGCTTTTGGAAAGTCAGCCAAAGCCTTCGCGCAGTCTTTTTCAGAGTAAGAGACACCATCTTTAACCTTAAAGATCTGTATCGGGAATATCGGTACCTCTCCATGTCCAAGCCCTTCCATTGTTGCGGAGAGCAGTTCTCTCATCAGCAAACGCGCTTCCGGAGAGGTGTCTGTGCCGTAGTTGATGGAGCTGAAGACCACTTGATTTCCTCCACGAGAATGCATCGTGTTAAGGTTATGTATGAATGCCTCCATCGCTTGATGGGTTTCACGTATGGTCTTATCCATGGCATGTTGCCACGCTTTCCTTACTCCTTTTTCGTCTATACCCTCAATCATGGAAAGTATGGAGGCAATAGCTTTCTCTTGCTCCTCTTTCTTCTCCTGAACGGAAATGTGCTGTTCTGCAAGCTTTTGCTGTATCTCTTTGCGTTCGATCTCCTTCCCACTTTCCAAAGAGACTATCAGCTTCAATGTCTCTGCAAGATGCTTTTGGAAAGACTTCCGTACTCCTGGTGCCATGAAATAGTCAAAAGCCGGGATGGATTGCCCTCCATGTTGTTCGTTTTGATTGGTTTGGAAGATGATCGTTGCGAGTGTCGCATAGCTTTGGATGCTTTGTGGAGTTCGGATACTGCCGTTTTTGGTTCGGAATCCTCTCTCATAGAGATCCTCCAAGTCGTACTGCAAGCATGTTGTGGTCTTGGTCGGGTAGTAGTCCAAGTCGTGAATATGAATGTCTCCATTCCTGTGAGCGCGTGCATATTTCACGCCCAACAGATATTTGTTGGTATAATCTTTGGTAACCTCAGAAGCAAAAGTCATCATCTGACCTGCGGGTGTATGAGCGGACATATTCGCATTGCTCAGATTGATATCGTTCTTCTCAATCTTAACAATGCCGTCCATGATTTGCTTCATTCCGGTTCGTTTATCGCGCTCGACGTTTCTCCACTCTCGGTAGATGATATATTTCTTAGCCACGAAAGGGTTATGCACCATCAGCTCATGCTCTACAAGGTCTTGTATCTCTTCTACTCCCGGATCCTCTTTAGTGATTTTCATACAGACCTGATCCACTATATTACGGATAAGATCTCTGTTTTCGCAGAGGCCGCATGCACGGTAAGCCTTTACGATAGCCTCCTCTATCTTTTGTGGTGAAAAGGGTTCCTTCTTTCCATCTCTCTTAGTGATGAACAATGTTGCAGATGCCATGTTATATTGGGTATAAGTACGTGATTTAATGAGAGAGCCGTTCATATAAATGCACGGACGCTCTTTTTGGTGTATGTGATAATTTTGTCTCTTTCGTTATAAAGGTTTTGCCCTCAGCCTTCGGATTTATTCTTTCTGAAGGCTTTCCAAATTTAGAAAAAATATTAGAGGAAAACAAGCCGTAAGTAAGGATAAAAATTCCTTTTCTGAGCCGTTATCAGAAATACCGGCATTATGGCTCTGGTATAAAAATATCTACTTCTATTTATAGCTGCTTTTATATGGATTATTTCCCTTTTTATAGATATGCGGAAAGATGAAAGCAGGATTATTTTCGGTCTTTTCTCTTTCGCCGGAAAAGCATAAAAGGGTTGTGATTTTTCTAAAATCTTTAGAGGAAAGAGTAGAGAAGAGGATTTTAGTTGGTTAATTGTGAAATAAATATTTGTCTATCCGGAATAAATCTTTAATTTTGGGGCCGGCGACCACACATATCCTTAAGTTTGAAAACGCGATTATAAATATTAATGTTTAACCTTTTTTATTCATGACAACAAAGAAAGCTATGAAAAGAATTCACATCAATGGTCTGTTGACTTTGGTTTTTTTGTCGATTTTTGCTCTTACATCATGTAAGAAAGATCCGATTTTGGTTACCAATGTTGCGTTGAACAAGACATCTCTCCAGCTCTTTAAGGGAGACACGGAACAGCTTACTGCAACCATCACTCCTGCGGATGCAGAAAACAAGGAGCTTACATGGACATCTTCAAAAACGGATATCGTATCTGTGGACAAGACCGGTAAGGTAACAGCCATTGGATTGGGTGAGGCAGAAGTGAAAGCAACAGCAGGTGGAAAGTTTGCGATATGTAAGGTCGTTGTGGCAGCAGTGCCTGTATCGGGTATTACCTTGGATAAGGAAAATCACGAGATGACTATTGGTGAGGAGGTGGTGCTTAAGGCTACCGTGACTCCGGATAACGCAGAAGACAAAACCGTAACATGGGATTCTTCCGACAAGGCGGTGGCTACCGTGGATAACAATGGTAAAGTGGTTGCAAAAGGAGAAGGAGAAGCCACTATTACAGCAAAGACCGGCGATAAGAGTGCTCAGTGCAGAGTCAAGGTCAATCCTATCTTAGTGGAGAGCGTTACTATCAGTAAGACCTCTCTAGAGTTGGTTGTAGGAGAAAGATTGAAACTTAGTGCAACGGTCCTACCGGAGAATGCAACGCACAAGACAGTTACTTGGACTTCTTCCAATAAGAGTGTTGCTACCGTTACAGAAGCAGGTCTTGTGACCGCAGTGGCAGCTGGTACTGCAGAGATTACAGCAGCAGCCGGAGGCAAGACAGCCAAGTGTATCGTTATCGTAGAGCTTCCGGTAAGACCTCCAAGAGTGGGAGACTTTTACTATGAAGACGGCTCTACATCCGATCAGATAGATAATGCCAAGAAGATTATCGGCATTGTATTCTGGATTGGTGATGCTACCAAGCAAGATAAAGCGATGAAGAGAGACTTCCCTAAGTGTACCAACGGGTTGGTTGTATCCCTAACAGAAATACTACAATGTCAATGGCAAGAGAATTACAAGACCTATAACAATACTGTGGGGGCTTGGGTCGAAGCAAATGCCAAGCAATATGAAACTCCCGTGACAGCAGAAGACGATGTTTCGACCAATCTTAATAAGACTGTTGGGTACAATAACTCTAAAGCTTTGGAAGCATTCAACAATGCTCCGGAAAATTCTGCATGGCCTGTAACAGCAATTGTTAGGCTCAAAGAATTTGCTGCGGCAAATCCTGTTCCTGCAACTACAACAGGATGGTATCTTCCATCTCCTAAAGAGCTTACTCTGATGTGTCACGGTCCATTCAGTGGAAATATCAGGTTCTTGGCCAATAAAGACAAAGAAGTAATGAAGAAGATCAATGCAGCTCTTGATAAAATTGGAGCAGTGGGAGTTCAAAAACTTACAGAGAATACTTATCGTTCCAGCGCAGAACGCAATAACAATATTTCTCAAGGCGTATTGTTCTACAACTCTTCCTTGCAGGGGCCTGCAAAGGATGCTCTTCTTAAGGCTCGTCCTATCTTTGCCTTCTAATGACAAACAGAATTTAATCTCTCTTTTCAGGTAAGAACACTTTTAATAATAGTTGTCCTGATTGGAAAGAAATATAAAAAGAGAATCGGCGGAAGATCTCCGGAATGGATCTTCTGCCGATTTTCTTTTCCTTTTACTCTCCTTTCGTACTAAGGCTCCAATCCTCTGGGCAACACCTTTGCCTGCTCTATCCATTTGTTCACAACGGTAACAAGAGGAGTGCGTTTGACGATATTTTTTTTGTCGTTTACCTCTGCCATCTTCTGCACGATATATTCCGGATCTGCACAGCTTAGGTTTTTCATGGAACCGATGCCTATTATGACTAAAATAGAAACATAGTCTGCTCCTATGCCGTTCACGCGTAGGAGATCCACCATGTTCGCCCATTTAAGGATGCGTCTCTCATCTATTTTGGTCTGTTCCGAGAGCTTTTTTCTCATTACTCTGGTTTTACTCGCCCTGGAGAGAGCCATAGTATTTTCGATGCCTGCCTTGATCAGTTTCTGTTTACAAGCAGGCTCTATGGCTTTAATCTGTTCCAACTTGTAGTTTACCATAGGATGCGGTTCTTTTTTGATTTGTTAATATTCAAGGGATTACAAATATAACTACTACTTGTCAATATTCAAACTATTATTTTCTCTTCTTTCTCAAATTATAGGAAACTAACTCGTTGAGAAATGTTTGGTTATGAGCATTATCCTCTCATCTTTGAATGAAATGCCGGATAGAGTATCAAAACTCATTTATACGTATTCACTAAAAGAGTTTATCGGTAACAGAAGAGTATCTTAACCTTTATAATATTAAAAATCAAGCCTCGATCCGTGCAAATCAAGGCTTGAAATGCAACAATCAAGGCTTGAACAGTGCCATTCCAACCTCGATTTTGAGTTGTGAATCTGTTCAGCGAGAAAAAAGATAGTGTTAAACCTAAGTTGTTAACGTGTTCATTTTATGATCTAAAATCATCTTGGATTTGGAAATAATAAATCTAATATATAATTTTGTGGTATTAGGTAGTGATATTGTATGGTTTAATCATAAAATTTACTTCATTTAATCACTACTATTTGTGGTTCAAAAAACTTAACGGCTTATGTGCAGCAAGCAATCTCTATCTTACCGAGTACGCTCTCTGATACAGAGTTTACTTCCTGCTTATGGCTCCAAGGTGGTGGCAATACTCCTTCTTGGCGTAACGTTTGGGTTGGGAGCATACCTGGTTTATGCTTCCAAAGCTTACAGCTACCTCTTAGACGACCCGAAGGTGTGCGTCAACTGCCACGTCATGGGCCCCTATTATGCTACATGGCAACACTCTTCGCACATGCTTGTGGCTACGTGTAACGACTGCCATGTCCCCCATAACAACATTCTGAACAAGTACTATTTCAAGGCGAAAGATGGCTTGAGGCACTCTTACGTGTTCACTATGAGACAAGAGCCGCAAGCTATGCAAGCCATCACCGCAAGCCGTGAAGTGATATATGACAACTGTATCCGCTGTCACATGCAGCTCAACCAGGAGTTTGTCAAGACCGGACGGATGACCCGTAAAGAGCTGAACCATGGCGATGGCAGAGCTTGTTGGGACTGTCATAGAGACGTGCCTCACGGAGGGAAGAACAGTCTTTCATCTACCCCTTCAGCCCTTGTACCTTATCCGGAATCTCCTGTTCCGGAGTGGTTGAGAAGCAAGATGGACGAAGAGAAAAACAAGAGATAATAACAAACGGATAGAATAAGAAAAAAAGATACACCCATGAAAGAAAGAAAAAGACTGAAAAGCTGGCAGGGTTGGGTTCTGTTTATATCTGCCATGGTTGCGGTTTTCTGTTTAGGTTTATTGGCTGCATCCATTACGGAACGTCGTGCAGAGGTCCGGTCGATCTTTGCCAATAAGAAAGTGGAGATCGCTCCGATGGAAGCTCGGAATGCACTCTTCCAATCCAACTATCCTCGTGAGTACGAAACATGGTTGCAGACAGCAGATACATCGTTTGTTTCCGAGTTCAACGGAAATAAGTTTGTGGATGTGCTGGCACAACGTCCGGAGATGGTGGTATTTTGGGCAGGATACGCATTTTCAAGGGAGTACGGGAGTCCGCGAGGGCACTACTATGCCATCCATGATATGCTCCACACGTTGCGTACAGGCAGTCCGGGAGTGAACGGAATGGATGATATACAGCCGTCGACCTGCTGGGTATGTAAAAGTCCTGATGTTCCGAGAATGATGCAAGCGATAGGCATCGGGGAGTTTTACCAGAAGAAGTGGAGCGAGATGGGCAGTGAAATCGTCAATCCGATAGGCTGTGCCGACTGTCATGATACCGAAACAATGGATCTTCGTATCTCTCGCCCTGCACTCATAGAGGCTTTCGAGAGAATGGGAAAAGATATTACCAAAGCCACTCATCAGGAGATGCGCTCTTTGGTATGCGCACAGTGCCACGTGGAATACTACTTCTACAAGGAGAACAAATACCTCACTTTCCCTTGGGATAAAGGCACAACAATGGAAGATGTAGAGAAGTATTTCGACGAAATAGAGTACTACGACTACATCCATGCCATAAGTAAAGCTCCTATCTTGAAGGCTCAGCACCCCGACTATGAGATAGCGCAGCTCGGCATACACGCTCAAAGAGGTGTGGCTTGTGCCGACTGTCATATGCCGTATATGAGTCAGGGTGGTGTGAAGTTCAGCGACCACCACATACAGAGTCCGCTCAACTATATAGACAGAACGTGTCAGACCTGCCATCGTGAAAGCGAAGAGGTGCTTCGCCAAAATGTCTACGATCGTCAGCGTATGGCAAACGAAATCCGGAATAAGCTCGAAAAAGAGCTTGCCGCAGCTCATATAGAGGCGAAGTTTGCCTGGGATAAGGGAGCAACCGAAGAGATCATGAAACCGGTGTTGCAGTATATCCGTCAGGCGCAATGGCGTTGGGACTATGGTGTGGCTTCGCATGGTGCTTCGTTCCATGCGCCTCAAGAGGTAACCCGTATATTGTCCAACGGATTGGAGAGAGCGCTTCAAGCAAGGCTCGCAATCTCCAAAGTGCTTGCCAATCTCGGCTTTACCGGAGACGTTCCTATGCCTGACATCTCTACCAAAGAGAAAGCACAGCGTTATATAGGGCTTAATCCTGAAGAGCTTCATGCCAATAAGAAGAAGTTCTTGGACGTTGTGGTTCCTGAGTGGATAGAGAAAGCGAAGCAGCAAAAACGCATCTGAAAATAAGACAGATCCTCTCTCTCGCAAGAGCAAGATCTGTTTACAAAAAGTATAGAGTAGAGATCGTATGGCAGATGTAGCATCTTCTATGCGGTCTCTATCTGTTAGTGTTACACACGGATACCTATATATATAATATTATGTGGAAACAACCTTGGGGATATCGTGAAGCATTTGCTATTTCTGTGGCTCTTGTTGTCATCGGTGTGCTGTTTCATTTCATACTCGGACCTATACCTGCTCAAGGCTTTGCCTATCCTTTCAATCTGATAGGAGGCATCTGGGTCTTTTTCCTCTCCGTTCTTCTTGCCGTTCTTGCACGTAAAAAGGTTCGGATAGCCACGTTTCTGACCGGATATAAAATGTCTATTGCCGCCATTGCAACCCTCATGGCAGTCTCTATCATCATGGGTCTGACGAGGCAGATAGAGCTTTCGGCAGCCTCCGGAGAGGATTTGAAGATGCTGGTACACACTCTCGGCTTCAGCCATATACTCTCTACGTGGTACTTCCTGGTAAGCTATCTGCTTCTGCTGATACTGCTTGGCGGTGCAACCTTTGCGTTTCTGTTTCGAGGGCGGAAAAGGAATATGACATGGCGCAGATACGTCTCTTTCCTGCTGAATCACTTAGGACTCTACATTGCGCTCTTTGCCGGAGTGTTAGGTGCTCATGATCTGAAAAGATTCCGAATGCAGGTGGATGCTTCGACCAATATGCCCGAATGGAGAGGAACAAAAGATTTCTCTTCCGAGCTTTACGAGCTTCCTCTGGCGATTGAGCTGGAATCTTTCGAGCTGGAAGAGTATCCTCCCAAGCTGATGATCATAGACAGCAGAACCGGAGAGACACTTCCCTCGGGTCATCCATGGCATCTGTCGGTAGAGGAGACACCATCTTCCGGAAGAATGGGAGCGTGGAAGGTGGAAGCGTTGGAGTATCTCCCTTACAGCTCACCCGTGGTCTCGAAAGACAGTATTCACTTTGTGGAGTTTGGCAGTACGGGAGCGGTGCATGGCGTTAAAGTACGCGCAACGAACAGCAGCACGGGTGAGGAGGTGAACGGATGGGTTACGTCCGGCAGTTATCTCATTCCGTTCAGAGGGCTATCCCTGCCGGACAGCTTGAGTATCGTTATGCCGGATCCGGAGCCAAAGCAGTTCCGCTCCAAAGTCTCTATTTACAGCCCCGGAGGCGGATATGTCAAAGGCGAGATTTCAGTGAATCATCCCATAAAGTTTGAAGGCTGGCACATCTATCAGCTAAGCTATGATCAAGAGATGGGAAGGTGGAGCAATGTCTCTGTATTCGAGCTTGTAAAAGATCCGTGGATGCCTTTCGTCTATGTCGGACTGCTATTGATGCTGCTCGGAGCGGTATGTCTCTTCATCCTGCCCCAGCCCACTTATGTACCTTCATCTAAAGAGAACGAGCTATGACTACTTGGAACGATATGATATACTACGCTCTCCCAACCGTGTTGCTGGCTGCCTGCGGTGCGTGGATGGCTTTTAAGGAGAAAAGAAACGGATCGGTAGCCCTCTCCATACTGGCTCTCATGCTGTTCGGAGCCTATATCGGACTCATGTGGCACTCTCTTGAACGTCCGCCTATGCGTACCATGGGGGAGACGCGTCTGTGGTATTCGTTCTTCGCATTGCTTGCCGGCGTTATCGTTTACCTGCGATGGCACTACAAGTGGATATTGGGATTTTCCACCATTCTTGCTTCTGTTTTTATTGTGATCAATCTGGTGCGTCCGGAGATCCACAACAAGAGTATGATGCCGGCACTGGAAAGTCCGTTCTTTGTACCACATGTCATCTCCTATATGTTCTCTTACGGCATGCTGGGGGCGGGACTTCTGGTTGCTCTCTATGCCTTATGGATAGAGAAGAAAAAAGGAGAAGCGGATCACGCACTCCGACTGATGTCCGTATCGGACGGGTTGGCTTACACCGGGCTTGCCTTTCTGATGATCGGTCTTCTGTTAGGAGCTTTTTGGGCAAAGCTTGCATGGGGACACTATTGGAGTTGGGATCCGAAAGAGACATGGGCTGCCATAACGATGCTTGCCTATCTGCTCTATATCCATTACCGGCTTAGCAGACCTCGTAAGGTGGCTACCGCGCTGTGGCTACTGCTTTTCTCTTTCTTGTGTTTGCAGATCTGCTGGTATGGAGTCAATTTTCTTCCATCGGCACAAGGCATAAGTATTCACACCTATGGGTGATGAGAGGTTTATGCGATACGGAATGCACAATGCTTAAGACAATTCTTTATATCGGCTGTGGCAGCTTCATCGGGGGAGTGATGCGCTTTCTTCTTTCCCGATATGTGCAGGATGGCATCGCCGGAACTTTCCCTTGGGGAACGCTGGCTGTCAATCTTATAGGATGTCTCCTGATGGGACTGCTCTACGGCACGATGGAGCGAGGGAATATAGGCGATGAGAATCTTCGCCTCTTCCTTACGGTGGGAGTGTGTGGCGGTTTCACCACATTTTCGACCTTTGCCATGGATGGTTTTATGCTGCTAAAGTGGGAGAGTCTTCTTCCTTTACTTGGCTATCTTGCCGTGAGTGTGGTAGGAGGTGTCCTGCTTTTCTTTTTGGGCTATACTCTTATAAGGCAGTTTTGAAATGGCAAGAGCGACTTTTGTCTACCCGTTACCCTTCTCTTCTCGTTCTTGATTTTATATATTCCATCCCCAAAAATGCTCACTTTTTTTCGGCTCTCTATTTTGATCGGAGGAAGTGTTTTTAGAGGGGTACCGGATTTGTTAAATCAGCCCGTTTTATTAACGTAAATTTTGATGCCTGTTCAGCAAAAATGGTAAACGAGCATATTGTTTCAGCTTAACGTGTTTAATTTTTCAGTGAACACGTTTACCGATTTCATTAAACACGTTTACCGGATTCGCTTAACGTGTTTAGCTGAAACCATTAAAACCCTCAAAATCAGCAGACTATGTGTTTTTGTCCTAAAATGCACCTGAAAAGGCTAATTTCTCTATTAGGGATTGTTTACAGAGAAGGGTGTTAAAATTTACGCCTATTAACGCGAAAACAGCCCATGAAAAGCACTGATAAAATTTTTTCTCCGAGAATGAGATTTTATCGTATCGCTTTTATTCTTAGCGTTTTACTCTAAAACGACTTGGCGAATTTACCCTCTCTACGCCAAAAATCTTCTCTCTTGCTCTCGATTTCCAGCTCTCCATTTTTATATAAAAAGACCGATGTGCTCCTCTAAAAACACATCGGTCTTCTGCCTTTTTTCTAAAACAATTTTGCCAAACCCAACCGGTCTACAGACGTACGACTTTTAGTTCGGAATGGCATCGGAAGAAAGCCCGGTCGGCAACACTCTTGACAGACTTGGGAAGGTAGACCTTACGGAGATTGGGACACGCTTCCACCGCATAGTCTTCGATAGTTTCCGTTCCCTCTTCAAAGTATAGCTCTTCCATTCCTTCGTGTCCGAAGATAACGTTTTTACCGACACTCTTCATGGGTTTCATCTTAACCACTTTCAGACGATCCGGAATGAAAAAAGGCAGATTGGACTTGTCTCCTTTGATATAAATAGTGCCTTTATACTCCTCAAGGTGAGGGTTTTCCGGATCTACGAGTATCTTCTCTACATTTTTGCCGGACTCCTTGAGATTGAGTTGGTCTGAGGTGCCGAGCATTTTGATGTTGCGACCAAGGTAGATCTCTTTTACAGATTTCGGCAGATGGGTCGGATTGAAACTTCCTATCTGAAATCCTCCCACGCCATAGGGCACAACAAGTTTTTCTCCCGTAAATGAATCTTGAACGCTACTTATAGTAAGCTCCCTTTTTTCATAGGTACACACGAACTTCTCATCCCGGAAGAGAGGAAAGTCCAAGCGTTCCGGTAAAAGAAAGTCGAACCTTTTGGGATCGTTTGCATCGTAGAAAATGCCATTGGTTGCATCTGATACAAACCATTTGCCATCAAGCAAGACATAGTTCCACGCATGCCCCAATGGATTTCCGAGAGTGTTGAAGCGTGCCAGCCCGTTCACTATGGGAGCGGAGATCTTCTGAGTATGGCAGAACACTTTAAGGAGATTGGAGTATCCCTGACAGATAGCCACTTTGTGCTTGAATGTCGTATAGGCACTATTGTAGTCCGGTATGGAGGGATCGAAAGTATTGCCATACTTGACGTTTTTCCGAATCCAGCCAAACAGAAGATCGTGCATTTCTCTTTGGTTTTTAGGTTGCTTTTCTGCCACGAGCTTATCGGCAAAAGCCTTTATCTCGTTCAGCTGAGCCTCTGTAATCCGGGTCTCTCCGAGAGGAAGAGGCTCATCGAATGTCATATTTGAGAGCAGAGCAAAAACTCTCTCCGCCGGAGAACCCGTAAGAATGCGTGAACCATCCGGTTTTGGGAAGAGATCTGTCTGCGCCGGAGGGTCATTCTCTTTCGGTTTTTCCGGTTGCTCTACTTCCGGATCCTTCTTCTCGTTCGGGCGAAGGGGATCTTTCCGGCAGGCTGTAACAACAAGTGTGCCCAGTATCAGGAGTAAAAGTAGTCTTGTTTTGTGCATAAATGTCATATTATTTTTATTTATCTTTTTGAGGAACAGTTCTTTATATATTGTTAAAGTCTTGTCTTCTTCAATCATGTGTGTTGTAGAAAAAGACAAGAATAATATCGGGTGCGAAAATAAAAATTATAGTTCATACACACAAGAATATCATTCGGGACACAACAATGCTTAAAGAGAGAAGTTTGAGAGCAAAAGCAAGCCGTAATACACTCTTCTTTAATAGATTTATTTCATATCTTTGGCGATCGGAGTCAAAAGTTAACCTTTTGCAAAAGTCTGAATCTATTAACATTGAAGTAAAATATTATTCACAGATCTTCGGATCTTAAATCTCCATGTTGGCATGAAGCATCGACACTTTCTCGGAACGGCTTTCGGTAAGAGAGGCATACTCTTTTCTCTAAGTCTGTTTCTTCTATCTCTGTGTTGCTTTGAACCCATCGCGGCACAGAGTAAAAACTGCAAACAGAGGATAAGCGGTTATGTTTATGAAAAGGGCTCGCAAGAGATCATCATCAGGGCAAGAATAAAAGAACCACAGCTAAAGACCGGAACATTGACCAATTCGTATGGTTTTTTCAGCCTGGAACTCCCTTGCAGTTCTCAAGAAGTAGAGGTTTATTCTGCCGGCTGTCAGCCTCAGACGATCCGACTGACGGGAAAAGATACCGTCATCAACGTCTATCTCGCACCACAAGAGCTGGATGAGGTTGTGGTGGTCGGAAGAAAAAACGACTCCGAGCTGACCGGCTCACGAATGGGAAGCATGGAAGTGCCTCTTGAGATTATCCGCAGAGCTCCTGCGCTTCTCGGAGAGGCGGATCCCCTGAAAACTATACAGCTTCTACCGGGTGTACAAGCCGGGATAGACGGTAGTGCCGGCATCTTTGTACGTGGTGGCGGTCAGGACGAAAACCTTTTTTTGCTTGACGGAGTGCCGCTTTACAATGTAAATCACCTGCTTGGATTCTTCTCCGTATTCACTCCGGAAGCGATCAAGAGAGTGGATCTCTACAAGGGTAGCTTCCCTTCGAGATTCGGGGGAAGGCTTTCGAGCGTTGTGGACATCAGAACAAATGATGGGAATATGAGAGAGTATCACGGTACGGCAAGCATCGGACTGATCTCCTCCAAGCTGCATTTTGAAGGGCCTATCGTTAAAGATAAAACCTCTATTCATGCTTCTTATCGCCGGACTTATGCGGATATTTTGGCACGTCCATTCATGACTCAAGACGAGAAAGGCGGATACTACTTCCAGGACTTCACGTTGAAGCTGAACCATAGATTCGGAGACAGAGACAGACTATTCCTGAGTCTGTACGGCGGAGACGATAATCTCTATACACACTTCGAGCATAGCATGAACAGGTATCAGTCGAAGTCAGACAGTGAAATGTCTTGGGGAAATATCGTCTCTTCGCTTAGATGGAATCATATATTCTCTTCCCGACTCTTCTCCAATACCACAATAGCCTACTCCAGATACAAACTCAGGACGTCAAATAAAGAGAATGAGTATGTGATAACAGATGGGAAATCTGAGCTGACCAACGGATATCATCTGCAGTTTACTTCGGGTATAGAGGACCTTTCTGCCCGTATGGATATGGAGTATTACCCCGTGCATAACCACACCATTAAGTTTGGAGGGGAGTATATCTATCATACTTTCAAACCGGAGGCGTTGTCGTTTGACCCCGTAAAGCAACAAGACCCGGAAGATGCCGATGTTTTGAAAGCTCTTAATCAGAGTGCAAAGCCTATACAAGCGCACGATGTGTCTTTCTATGCAGAGGATGAGATGAGGCTGCTGCCATGGTTGGACGGTAATGTGGGCGTGCGTTACTCTATGTTTGGAGTGAACGGAAAGCTTTATCACTCCTTAGAACCTCGCGCTTCCGTAAGGATAGCACCGACGGATATATTCGATGTCAAGCTCTCTTATACGAAGATGAGCCAGAACATTCACCTGCTAAGCTCTTTCGGTCTCAGCATGCCTACGGATCTCTGGGTGCCTGCAACGGAACGGATAAGTCCGATGAGTGCAAATCAATATGCGTTGGGACTCTACTCCGATGCGATAAACGGATGGAGACTATCCGCCGAAGGGTATTACAAGACCATCGACAATGCAATAGAGTACAAGGATGGAGCAATGTTCATGGGCTTCTCTTCGGGTTGGCAAGAGAAGGTAGAGCAAGGCGAAGGACGCTCTTATGGTGTAGAGGTGATGGCACAAAAGACAGAAGGAAATCTTACAGGCTGGGCAAGCTACACTTATGCCAAGAGTGAAAGAAGATTCAGTCCCAATGGAATAAACCAGGGAGCCTGGTTCCCGGTGCAGTTTGACCGCAGACACAATTTCAATATCGTTGCAACGTATGCTTTCTCGAAAGCTCTGGACTTAACGGCTACATGGGAGTATAGATCCGGCGGAAGAGCTACGGTAGGTATAGGAATGACGGAATATATAGCGAATCAATCGACCGGACATTATGGGGAGTACTATATAAATCACATGGATAACGGGGGAAGTCGTATTAGCCAAACACCTCTGGTAACATCAAGAAACAACTATCAAATGCCTTCGACTCACCTGTTGAACCTTTCGCTCAACTACTACGTTAAGCATAAGAGAGGCAAGAGTCAGTGGAATTTCTCTGTGTACAATGTCTATAATAGACGCAATCCAACCTTTTTATTGCTCCAGACAGGAGCAGGAAGAATAGAGAGAGAAAAGACTGCGGTTCCGATGTTAAAGAGAGTCTCCATTCTGCCAATTCTTCCATCCATATCTTATACGTATAAATTCTAATTCGTCATGAAAAGTATATATTATCATTTCAATAAGCTCAAAGTTGCGGCTCTAATCCTTCTTTCAGTAGTGCTATTCAGCAGATGCGTGGATGAAGTCCCTATGGATATTTCCGGTTATAAGGAAGAGCTGATAGTAAATGCCATATTCGATACTTCTTTGAGCAACCACTATATATATGTATCTCGTACGGGACTTTTGAATCCAATCCCGGAAAAAGAAGCAGATGTAAAGCTGTTCATTAACGATGTCCAAGTAAAAGACCCGGTGCCACACACGGCTTACCGCGTGTATCATAAGCAGGCATATCGCCCTTGTTTCCTAAGTACAGAAAAGTTTAAGCCGGGAGATCGTATCAGATTGGAGGTAGCAACAAAGGATGGAAAGCATCAGACTGTGGCGGAAACCGCCATCCCGAAAAGCGTCGGCATAGATAAGATAAGCTGGGAAGAGCCGGTAGTAGGCAAGCAATACGGTACGCTGTACACTACAATGACGGATCCTAAAGACGAGAAAAACTTCTATCAGCTGCGTTTTGCCGAAGAGGGAGTCTTTGAAGACAAGCCTTATCGAAGGATTTTAAGTCTGAACCATTCGCAAGAACCGGTCATGAATGACGGGAAGAGCACCACAACCACAAGTGATGAAGACTCTTACTTTAGCTCTCCAAACAATAACATGGGTGTGTTTTACGATAAATGGCTGAATGGTACATACACTCTAAAGTCCGGAGTAAGAGTGGCACAGATCAGACCCGAAGCAGAATATTATGTGCTTCTATCCTCTATCACCGAAGGATTCTACTTCTATCTTAGAGCTATAAATACGTTGGAGTCGGACGATTTCATCGAAGGGCTCACCACACCTATCATATTGCCCAGCAACGTTAAAGGGGGAAAGGGATATGTAGCAGGGGTTGCCACCGAACGCATTCAGTTTTCAAAAAAATAATGCGTATCTTTGGTATCTATATCATCCATCAAAAACATTAAAAGAAATAGAACGAATGAAAGGACGTGTTCTCATTATAGGTGCAGGCGGTGTCGGTACCGTTGTCGCCAAGAAAGTAGCAATGAACAGCGATGTCTTTACGGACATTATGCTGGCAAGTCGCACAAAATCGAAGTGTGATGCCATCGCTGCAAACATTAAAGAAGCAAAGATCAAAACGGCTCAGGTAGATGCGGATAGCGTAGAGGAGTTGGTAAAGCTGTTTAAGGAATTCCAGCCGGAGCTTGTCATCAATGTTGCTCTTCCTTATCAGGATCTCACCATTATGGATGCATGTCTTGAGTGTGGCGTGAACTATCTCGACACTGCAAACTATGAGCCGATAGACGAAGCGAAGTTCGAGTACCATTGGCAATGGGCATAC
This sequence comes from Porphyromonas sp. COT-108 OH2963, assembly GCF_000768895.1. Taxonomy (NCBI): domain Bacteria; kingdom Pseudomonadati; phylum Bacteroidota; class Bacteroidia; order Bacteroidales; family Porphyromonadaceae; genus Porphyromonas; species Porphyromonas sp. COT-108 OH2963. Next base: position 153,325 of record NZ_JRAP01000015.1, read on the forward strand.
AAAGAGAGATTTGAGCAAGCAGGGCTTACTGCGATACTTGGTTGCGGTTTCGATCCGGGTGTTACCGGCGTATTCACAGCGTATGCAGCCAAGCATCATTTCGATGAAATCCATTACCTCGATATTGTTGACTGCAATGCCGGAGATCACAAACGACCCTTTGCAACCAATTTCAACCCGGAGATCAACATTCGCGAAATCACTCAGAAAGGTAAATATTGGGAGAATGGTCAGTGGGTAGAGACCGAACCGCAAGAGATTCATCAGCCTATCACTTACCCTGAAGTGGGTCCGAGAGAGTCTTATCTTCTTTACCATGAAGAGCTGGAGTCTCTTACTAAAAACTTCCCGACCATTAAGCGAGCACGTTTCTGGATGACTTTCGGGCAGGAATATCTCACACACCTTCGCGTTATCCAAAACATCGGAATGGCGAGCATCGAACCCATCATGTACGAAGGTCGTGAAATCGTTCCGATTCAATTCCTTAAAGCAGTGCTTCCTGACCCGAAAGAGTTGGGTGAAAACTATACCGGACAGACCTCTATCGGCTGTCGCATAAGAGGTATAAAGGATGGTAAGGAACGCACTTACTACGTGTACAACAACTGTAGCCACGAAGCAGCATATAAGGAAACCGGAGCACAAGGAGTAAGCTATACCACCGGAGTACCTGCGACAATAGGTGCGATGATGTTCTTCAAAGGCATCTGGCGTAAACCGGGTGTATATAACGTGGAAGAGTTTGATCCGGATCCGTTCATGGAAGAGCTCAACAAACAAGGCTTGCCATGGCATGAACAATTTGATATTGACTTGGAACTATGATAGCTGTCGGAGATAAAATACCCGAGTCTCTCGGATTGGATCAAGACGGAAAAGAGATCAAGGCTGCCGACCTATTGGGGCAGCCTTCTCTTCTCTATTTCTACCCTAAAGACAATACTTCCGGCTGTACAGCACAGGCATGCAGCTTGAGAGACGGCATCGAAGAGCTGAAGAGAGTAGGTATCCGGGTTATCGGGATCAGCAAAGACTCTGCCAAGAGCCATAAATCTTTCATCGAAAAGTACGATCTCCCTTTCACCCTCATAGCAGATACCGAACATGTTCTGCAAGAGACATTCGGCGTTTGGGTCGAGAAAAGCATGTATGGTAGAAAGTACATGGGTACCCAACGCACCTCTTTCATCATAGATGCAGAGGGCAAGGTAACACACATCATATCCGGTAAAGAGGTACGCACAAAGGATCATGCAGACCAAATATTGGAGATACTCAAGAACAATTAACACTCAAAACTTCTAAAAACATGGCAAAAAAAAGCGATATAAATGACCCAACGGTAGAAGCAGGACAGAAATCGGACGAAAAAGCAACTCTTGAAGCCAACAAGAGAAAAGCCCTGCTCGCTGCCATGGAAAAGATACAGAAAGACTTCGGTAAGGGAGCCATCATGAACATGGCTGAGGATGTCGTGGACGATGTCGAGGCTATCCCTTCCGGTTCTCTTACTCTCGACTTGGCTCTCGGTATTGGTGGCTATCCTCGTGGACGTATAGTGGAAATCTACGGACCGGAGTCTTCCGGTAAAACGACCCTTGCCATCTATGCCATTGCTGAGGCTCAAAAGCAGGGCGGACTGGCAGCCATCATTGACGCCGAACACGCTTTCGACAGATTTTATGCCGAAAAACTGGGCGTTGACATCAACAACCTCTGGATCTCTCAACCCGACAACGGCGAGCAAGCACTCCAGATAGCAGAGCAGCTCATCCGCTCTTCTGCGGTAGACATTGTTGTCATCGACTCCGTAGCGGCACTTACCCCTAAAGCCGAAATAGACGGAGCAATGGGTGATGCCAAGATGGGGCTTCATGCCAGACTTATGTCTCAGGCGCTGAGAAAACTTACGGGAGCAATCTCTAAGAGCCGTACCTGCTGTATTTTCATCAATCAGCTTCGAGATAAGATTGGCGTGGTTTACGGACCAAGCGAGACCACAACCGGAGGTAATGCTTTGAAGTACTATGCTTCCGTACGTTTGGAGATACGCAAAGGCACACCATATAAAGATGGGGAAGAGGTTTATGGTTATCCTCTAAAGGTAAAGGTTGCCAAGAACAAAGTGGCTCCTCCATTCCGCAAAGCGGAGTTCGATGTCATCTTTGGCGAAGGAATAGACCGCGTGGGCGAGCTCATCGACCTCGGTGTAGAGCATAACATCATTGCAAAAGCAGGTTCATGGTTCAAGTACGAAGGTACCAACATCGGACAGGGAAGAGATGCAACGAAAGAGACACTCAAGAATGACCCGGATCTGCGAGAAGCGATAGAAGTTGCAGTATTAGAGGCCATAAATGGCACTGATAAGTAAAATTTGGGCGCTTTCAGGTATTGAGACTTTAAAAGATTAAGGATATAGCGGTTAAAAATATGACGTACGACATATATACTAAATTGCTTCAAGAGGTAAAATGGACGAAATTTGCATTAGAAAGTAGAACCTAATCAATCTTTCTTACCTCATATCTAAATCTTTTGTGGAACATACGACAATAGTTGAACGTAGGCTGTGCGAGAGCACGGCCTGCGTTATTTTTTTTATACTCTTTTCGGAAAACTTTTATTGAGGCATGTTTTTAGATAATAAGGTAAGATGATTCTTCATATTTCCCCATCCGGGAAACGCTTCTCGGTGATCTGCTTTAAGAGCCGGGCGATCTGTCTTTCTTTCTGAGTTATCTTTCCGGTAAACTTCTTTAAAGGTGTGCTTTAAGAGATTGGACGGGACCTCCTTCTATCTCTACTGCTTGGGAAACCCCTGCTGAGGGGCTGCTTTAAGGTGGGGGGAGTGTGCCTTTCCTCTTTCTTTGTTCGGGAAATTTTTGTCGGAATTATACTTCAAGCGGACGGAAAAATCTTATGCTCTCTTTATTCTGTTCCATATTCTCTCGAAGACGGGAACAGCTATGGCTATTACGAGAGAAACGATAACATAAGAGAAAACAGTGTCATTGCTCCACGTTGAAATGATGTAAAAGCTCAGCAGAACAGAGTAAAAGAAAGGTATCCTGTACAGCAAATGACTCTTTTTCAGCTTCTGTATCTCTTTGCTCACCCTCTTCTTCTCCTCTTTTTCAACCTTCTTCTTTAGAAAGTGCTCAATGAGAGCGGCCATAAGCATCACGGCTAAAAGAACTCCCATACAGATGTAATGGCTTTTTCTGTCCGAAAACAAGAAAAGGCATGCCGTAAAAGTGATGGCGTAAAATAGTGGATAGGATACAACTCGAAGCAGATTTCGATGATTTTCTTGCATGTTCATTCTTTTTTTTGAGCTGCAAAATTACCTATTTTCTTCCTCAAAAGAAAGCAGAGAAAATAGGAAAAGTACCACTTAGAGCAGGATTTTTATACAAAAACGATCTTCCCAAAATTGCCCCTTAAAAGCCCTCCGGAAACTTTTTTCTTTGAGTAAGAAAAAGGATGATAATCTCAACTTGCTGTATATAAGCGGATTAAAAATCAGGCGAAATTCGGAGAAAAAATTTTCTCAGTCCGTTTGATGGGGCTTTTTTGCGTTAATAGGTGTGAAATTTAACACCTTTACCTGTAAATGTTTCCTAATAAAGAAATTTGCCTTTTGGGGTGCATTTTAGGGCAAAAACATGTATATGTTTGGTTGTTAGTATTTTAATGATTTTGGCTAAACACGTTAATCGAATCCGGTAAACGTGTTTAATGAAATCGGTAAACGTGTTCATTGAAAAATTAAACACGTTAAGCCGGAAATATTGGTATGGAATATATAAAAATGACTTTTTCTGCCGAAGTGAGTCCGACTGAAAGTAGGGATGCATTATTAGTATACATGGACAAGAACCATTAGGAGAAAGCAGAGAGCTTTTTGATAAAATGCATATCCTTTTTTGGGGGCTGATAATAAGTGCATTAAATCTTGTTTCGGAGCATCTTTTCAGGGTGTTTTCTTCAAATATGTATATCTTTGAATATATAATGGTCTGCCTTTTAAAAAAGAATGTAGTATGAGAGAATATTTCTTTGATGACTTTCTTCGCTCTAATGTCCCACTAACCGATGAGCAGAGGAGTATGCTCTTCAAGCACAGTATGGTGAAAGAGTACGATCGAGGAGACTTTATCCTGAATGCCGGGGAGACTTGTGTCCATCGATTTTTTATCGAAAGAGGAGCGATACGAGAGTATTCGATAGACCCCAAAGGAAAGGAACACTTGCTGTTTTTTGCTGTCGAGGGATGGTTTTTGATGAATGTAGACAGTGTGTTTTTCAACCAGCCGTCTAATCACTTTATCCAAGCCATAGAGCCGACCCGACTGCTCTTGATCAATGAAAATCAACTCCAAAAGCTCGTCCGTGAGGATCCTGCTTTCGCAGAGCTTGACAGACAGTTGCTATACGAGCATATACAGATGCTTCATCGACGTATCACGCTTCTTCAGAGTGCTTCAGCGGAGGAGCGTTACTTGCGGTTCATCAAGGATTTCCCCGAAATCCCTATGAGGGTGCCTCAGACAATGATTGCATCATATCTGGGGATCACTCCGGAGAGCCTGAGCCGTGTCCGAAGAGCAATCGCAAAAGGGAGATAAGGGTCTCCATTGCTTCTTAACATAGGTCAATGTCGGAGAGATCAACAGGGACTAACTTTGCGATGTAAAATAAAGTTGATAGTAACAATAGCAAAGAAAGGACTAAAATTATGAGAACGAAAGATATTGCACTTGTGACAACGCCGCAATCTTCACACTGGGTAGGCGACGGCTTCTTTGTCCACAACTTTATCCCTTCTGTCAAAGGACTCTCCATGCAGGAGATGGATCCTTTCATCCTCCTTGACTATAATGCCCTTCGTGAGGTTGCTCCAACAGATCTACCCGGGGGAGTGGATGTCCATCCGCATAGAGGATTTGAGACGGTAACCATTGCCTATGAAGGTGAAGTTGAACACGCTGATAGTGCGGGACACGGTGGGCTCATAGGGCGTGGAGATGTACAGTGGATGACAGCTGCCAAGGGAGTCTTGCATCGAGAGTTTCACGGTACGGAATGGGCGAAAAAGGGTGGACCGTTTCAGATGGTGCAGCTTTGGACAAACCTTCCTGCCAAAGACAAAATGTCTCCTCCCAAGTATCAGTCCATAACCAACGCATCTATGGGTAAGCATATCCTTCCCGATGATGCCGGGATGGTCGAAGTGATCGCCGGCGAATATCAAGGGACAGTAGGACCTGCAACTACCCACTCCCCTATATATCTTATGAATGCCAAACTTAGAGAAGGTGGTCGGGCGGACTTTTCCTTCCCGGCTTCTCATAATACGGCACTTCTTGTGATCCGTGGAGCTATCCGCATAGGAGATCGAGATATAGACACAGATACCTTTATCAAGTTCGCTCACAATGGAGAGGATTTCGCCATCAAGGCTACTCGCCCCGATACGGTGGTTCTCTTGATGAGCGGCGAACCTCTTCGAGAACCGATAGCAGCCTATGGGCCATTTGTGATGAATTCCAAGGCTGAGCTTTTACAGGCTTTCGAGGACTTTAACAACGGTCGCTTCGGACACCTTGACACTAAACGATAATTTTCCTGTACACACACTTTTGCCAATTTCTGACAGCTCACTCGGAGGATATACTCCAAGTGGGCTGTTTTTTTTAGTCTTTGGTTGTTTAATGGCATAGCTTACTCTCCTATATAATGAGAGCCAAAGTTATCAGTTTTGAACTCTATCTTGTGTTGTTTTGAACGTTTGTGTCGTGAGGTCCCCCCCCAATAAACTTATTGTAACGATATGGAGAGATGTCTGGCTTCTTCTTAAATTCGGATGATAACAACGATTCCTATTACTCGTATTTAGAATTCTTTTTCGGAAAGTTCTTCTCAGGCTTTGTTGGAGAAAATCCAATGAGAAGTAAGTAAACTACGGTGTCCGATACAAAACTTCCGCTCTGCTCCATCGGATGTATTAGTGTACATGAAAAGAGGGTGTGTCAAAATGAAAGTTTTGACACACCCTCTTTTTTTATTGGACTTTATTATTTTTCCAAACGTGCCAGAAGTGTACTGACAGCTTCGGAGCATTGAGCCTTTAGGGTATGGTCCGTGATGCTGAGACTCTCGATGTCGAAGTTGTGCCCGAAACTCGGAAGCGAAAAAGTAGCAACGACATCTGCTCCGTAGAGAGGAAATGTACTTTTGGCAGCAGCAAGGACATTTGCTCCGCCAAGTCGACCGGGTGAGGTACTCATGAGGAGCATGGGTTTCTGTGCAAATACCTCACGACGAACGCGAGAAGACCAGTCGAATATATTCTTGAAAGCAGCACTATATGAGCCGTTGTGTTCAGCCAATGAGCATACTATGGCATCAGCTTCATCCATGGCTTCGAGAAATGCTTTTATTTGAGGAGGATAGCCGGCTTTTTCTCTGTCTTCAGAGAAGATCGGCATCTCATAATCGTTGAGATCGAGAAACCGGACTTCGTGTCCGAACATCTGATTCAATACAGATGTAACGAGATGTCGGTTGATTGAAGTGCTTGAAGTGCTGCCGGAAAATGCAACAATCTTAATCGGTCTTTTTGTAGATACTTCATTCATAATAAAATCTTTTTTTTGTGTTTGAACTGATTATAGAGAGGAAAGTGATATTTTGCTCTACGAGCTTACACATGGTCTATCCCCGAAGTCCTTTCCCACAACATCATTGGAGTCATAGAAAGAGGCTGTTCTTAAAACGAAAAGACATCGTCTTTGACGACATAAGTTGCTTTCAGTTGAGATTTGAGGCTTTTGATATGGTTGCTGAGTAGGGAGCCGAGAGCATCCGGCTCTATCGTATCCACATCCAAGAGAAGAGCTTCGGGCTGTTGGATCTCGAGCATTTTTCGGATGAGTGCACGATCAGAATTATTGATATCTGGATCTATGACAACGATGTCAAAGAGGATGCCCTGCATCTTTTCCACAGCTTCTTCGGCGGTTGAAGCAACAGTATACCTGACCTCTGTGATACGCTCCAAAAGACTAATATGGGCTTTAAAATCTTCTCCTACAAGTAGAACGTCAAATTTCATCATAATTTTTCCCTTTCTTGTTATTGTGATGCAAAGATACGGTACTGCCCAAAGGTGTACATTGATCTATGATAAGAAGATGAATTCTTCTTTGACGAACGTAATGGGCGGATATTATACCGATTTTAGGAAATGCTAAGAGATGAATGTATGGAAAGTCAGCCCCGGAAGAGATAGCGAGCTTCTTCCTCTAAGAGATCGACATAGCGTGTGAAGAAAGAGTTCGAGTCTTGGAATGCCGTGTGTTAGGGCTTTAATAACAGCTTGATGTGCCACTTTGACAGCAGGAAAGGAGCTGGAGAGACGAACAGTATGGTAACTTTTGGGGAAGCTATTATGAAAAGGGATGCCATAAGATTCAAACTTTTGAACTCAGCATTCAGATAAAGATAACCATCGGTAGTAATGAGGTCGATATGAGGTGTCGCAGGATTCATCGAAAGAAGATCCCCCCCCAGTTGTAATCGTTTCAACCGATGCAACCACAATGCTGATGATATAAGGGTGCTTGATACTCCCACGCTGAAAGAATCAATTCTGTATCTTTTGTTAGTAAAGTTTGGTAGAATGAAAAACTCTTTCTAACTTTGCACCCACGAAACGGGAGAGCAGATCTCCTGTGAGGAATACGAGATCATAGACATATCGGAAGAGAAGAATATAGTAGGATTGTCCTGTACTCAAGTATGGGATGATATAAAACTACAATAGCCGTATTGTACCGTAATTGGTATGATATGCGAGAGCAAAAAAATATAAGCAAAAGAAGGGCAGACGGTGGATGCCTTGGCTCTAAGAGGCGATGAAGGACGTGATAAGCTGCGAAA
>NZ_JRAP01000016.1:0-797 GCF_000768895.1 Porphyromonas sp. COT-108 OH2963
TCACGCCGATGGTACTATGCAAATGGGAGAGTAGGTAGCCGCCACTTAGAGAGAAGGAGAGAGACATGAACCGTAACAGGAACATGGCTCTCTCCTTTATTTTTGTAGGTTGGCCGGTTTGCTATTCTCTTCTCCTCATTCCTTATTGCTTTTTCGTCACTCTGCATGAAAATAGAGACGGAAACTTTCCACAGCTTTCTCTTTGATTTTTATTCTGTTCTTCCTCCGTATGAAAATAGAGATGGAGTAGCTGCTTTTCCTCTTCAATCCCTTTTTGCTCTTTCCATACTCCATATGAAAATAGAGAAGAGACTTTCTGTCTTCTCCTCTTCAATCCTTTTTTTGCTCTTCCCATGATGCAAAGCAGAGAGTTATTCCCTCTTCAAAAACAGTTCTTCAATCCCTTTTACTCTATCCATACTTTCTTGTATGAAAATATAGACAGACTTTTTGCTTTCTCCTCTCAATCCTTTTTGTTCTCCTTTATTTTTGTCTTTATCTACTTGTTTTCATCTGTTAGTTATGGTTTTTTAGGCAGACGGGGTCTCTATTTTATAGATTTTGACGAGAAGTTTTCTTAATCCTCTCTTTATTTTTGACTCTTTTACCAAATCTTGTGCGATAAATATTTGATAAACAGATAAAAGCAGTGCCGGAGCGATAAGTGCCGGCACTGCTTTTTTATTTACCGGAATAGCTGCTCTGAACCCGATAAAAAGATGCGATAAACGGCCTTTTAAGTTTGTTTTATCAGGTTCAGAGGTACAAACCAAGGCATGATTGGTGCAGAACAAGGG
>NZ_JRAP01000017.1:0-41556 GCF_000768895.1 Porphyromonas sp. COT-108 OH2963
TCAAACTCTTCTTTGTCATTTTGTTTCTATTTATTCCTATGCTCAGTATCCTTACTCTATTTCCCAGGTAATAGTTGACGGGTAATGTCCTCTACTTAACATAGAGATATTTCCCTTGTACTACTTGTTGAAAATCTTGTATCCAATATATCTATGATCTCAGTTCAAAGACTCTCCTACATAAGGGAGTCCGGAGAGCAAAGTTACAACAACTTTTCTTATCTCAAAAATTTTTCTCAAAAATTTTTCTAACTCTCATTTCAACGAACGGACATCGCTGTCACCACAGCCTCTCATTCGTTTTGGGGATGCAAAGGTACAATATCTTTTTTAATAGCCAAACAAAAAGAGAAAAATATTTTTACTCTCTCAAAACTATTATTGAGAACAGCGCCTATTTCTGCTGTAAAAACTTCTGAAGATCTTCCGTAGAAATATTAGGAGTGAGCACTCCTTTGTGAGCAATGGATATCTTACCTCTCTCTTCAGAAATGATAATCACCTTGGCATCGGTAGCCGTTGCCATGCCGAGACCGGAGCGGTGTCTCAGTCCCATCTCCTTGGGTATTTCAGAAGAATGAGATACCGGAAGGATAGAGCCGGCAGATACAATTCTCTTACCGCTAATGATCATCGCCCCGTCATGCAGGGGACTGTTCTTGAAGAAAATATTTTCGATCAGACGGGCATTAACGGCTGCATCTATACGCTCACCCGTATGTTCATATTGCTCAAGACCATCTTTTTGTTTGATTACGATGAGCGCTCCGCTCTTTTTCCTACTCATATTGAGACAGGCGAGAGTGATGGCAGCGATCTCTGCAGTAACTTGCGTATTATTATCTGCCCCTTTAAGAAACACCTTAAACAGATGCGACCAGCGACCACGAGAGCCAAGCAGAGTCAGAAATCTCTTTATATCATCTTGAAAAAGAATTACGACAAGCACAACTCCTCCCGTTGAGACAAAATCCAAAATAGAGCCGAGAAGACGCATCTTAAGGAAAGAGACAACCATTGAGATCACTAAAAATGCCAGCAATCCGTAGAAAAGAGTCTTAGATCCGGAGGATCGCAGAGACTTTTGTACCTGATACATCAGGATCGTAACCAGAAGGATGTCAATAAAATCCTTTATGCCAAATTGAAACCAACTCATATATTATAGTCGTGATGTTAGGTTCGTAGGATCAACTATTGCTTGCACTATTCTCACCACCTCTTTAGCCGCTCTCACATCATGGACTCGGAGAATATGCGCACCATTGAGAAGAGCTGCGGTATTAAGTATGGTAGTACCATTAAGAGCATCTTCCGGAGAGATCTCAAGCAGTTCCCATATCATCTTTTTCCTTGATATTCCTACGAGTAAAGGAGCATTAAACACCTCAAACCATCTAAGATTGTGAAGCATCTCATAGTTTTGTGCAATATTCTTGCTGAATCCGAAACCGGGATCCATTATGATATCGGCTTGAAAACCGAGAGAGCGAAGCTGATGCCTTTTAGCCTCCAGATCTCTTATAACATCGAGAGTAACATCTTCGTATTGAGCAAGCGAAGACATCGTTGATGGAGTTCCTCTCATGTGCATCAAGATATAAGGCACTTGAAGTTTTGCCATCGTGTCGAACATATCATCATCCAATGTTCCACCCGAAACATCATTGATAATGGCTGCTCCATACTTTTCCACAGCCCTTCGAGCCACACCGGCTCTAAATGTATCCACAGACAGCGGAAGGGTCGGATACTCCCTTTCCAAAGCTTTCAGTGCCGGTTCTACACGCTTCCACTCTTCCTCTTCCGATATGGGAGAGGCTCCGGGACGGGTAGAGTAGCCTCCGATATCGAGAATCGAAGCCCCTTCTAAAATCATCTGTTCCGCTTTGGCAAGAATACTCTCTTCCCTTAAAGCTGTACGACTTCCCGAGTAGAAAGAGTCGGGAGTCGTGTTCATAATACCCATTACGATGGGCTCACTTGTCAGATTATAAAGTTTTCCCTTTAGATTCAGGGTTATTGGTATCATTTATATTACGGAGTGTTCGTTTCAACAAAGATAGTTGATATTTCTGATACCTTTTTACAGAATGTTATATATACCGGATTAACACATCTTTCGCTCGTTTTTGAGGTGTTCTTTCACTTCGGCACACCTGCTTAAAAAGCGGCTTTGAAGTTGTTTATATCTGATTTTATTTAGAATTCACCCCTGTCGAGATCTTCATTTTCAAGGGACTTACCACCTCTATACTCCTTACCGATAGAGAAATAATAAGTCAGTGCAATGCTTCCTTTCCAAAAGTTGTCTCTCTTTATGGAGCGTGTGGTCTCTTGTAAACGGAGAAAGGAGTGGTTTTCAGTGACAGAGAGTTCGGGGACAAACAGATTTTCCAATGCCAACCGGACATTCCATGAACCTTTTCTCCAGAAACCGGACAGCGAGCTATAAAAACCGGAAGATGAAATAAAGTAGCTGTACAGCCTCTTATAAGGCAGATCCAAATCTCCCTGCACTCCCCAACGATCTTTTTGATAGAGAAGACTAATGCCGGAAGGGATGGAGAAGAAAGAGAGTTGTTGATCTTTGGAAACAGAATAGTGCTGATATCGAGGCTGAGCATATAGACGTATTTGCAGCTGCTCATTGCCAAATGGCTTGATAGAAACCGATGTGCGTAAAGCTAAAGATTCGGAGTAGAGAGCATTGATCCGTTGTTGAACAACAGCCTCCTTACCATTGATCCTCTCTTTCAAAAATGTCGTAATCCAATCTCCGGAGGTGTGATTATAGACCAGCCGACCGGACAGATCCACATAGTCATTACCCCAATCGTAATAGAGACGCCCCGTTGAGAGATAACTGTTTTGGAGAAGAGGGTTATTTCTCACAAAAAATCCCTCTCGAACCTGCCGCGTTACTTCGGTTGTACTACCCAAATCCGGGATAAGATTGGCTGTTTCAACCTCCAATCTCAACCGATGACCATGAGGCAGATTATAGCCTGCTAAGGCTCTCGGATTGAAGTAAAAGCGAAGCCGATCCTCTTCAAGCCCTCTGTGGGCTGAAGCATAGTGCATCGAGACGGCAGGGACAATACGGTAAAAGAAACGCTTTCTGTTGCCCTCCCATGTCAGATAAAGTTGATCTCGGAACTGACGTTGCAGATCCACGCTCTCTCCCGTGCTTGTTCCCTTTATGGCAAAGGAGGCTTGGGAGTACATCATTTGAGTTCCGATGTACAATCTGCTGTTCTTAAACGGATGAGCATATTCCACCTGCCCTATCACGGAATGCTTGGAAGTGCCCCCTTCTATCCGTTCACGCAAAGCATCTGCATGGTTCGTTTCGTTCCGCTCACTCAGATCATAATCGGAGTGGAGCGTATTGTAGGTATATACGACATTGGAAAAGAGTCTGCGTCCTCCCGTCAATGTCCGGTCGTAATAGAGATCAATGACCGGCGTGAACACTTTGCCCAAGCTGTTGGTATATCCTTTACGCAACACCTCCTGCGCTCCTTTTCGGCTGTATGCATCATACTCCCGGTTGTCGCCCACCTTCTCCAGAGAAGAAGAGAGAGCAATCTCCAGATAGTGTTTATTGGGTTGGTTCAGAGAATAAGCCGTTTTGAACAGATAGTTTTCGAGACGTTTGTGTGAGATACCCTCTGTTCGGAAAGAGTATGGCTGATCTGCTTCGTACCGCGTGCTCTGTTCATCCTTCTCTCCCAATCTTGTATTCCTGTACAGTCCCTTGAGAAAGAGTTTAAGTCTGTGCATCCCTCTATTGTAGCTATAATAGCCGTTTGCAATGACATCCGTATATAGAGGAGAGGTCATCCCTTCTACTCCGGCTTGATGACCGTCATCAAGAGGTTTGGTAACAACATCTATCACACTTCCTCTCGTGTTGTATCTCTCAGGCGCTATGTCGAAATAGTCTATGCGGATTATCTTACCGGGAGGTATGGAGCGCAGCTCTTCGTGAGTGGCATGCCGACCATTGATAAGAACAACAGGTGCAACATCACCGGAAGCAGAGACAATTTCTCCCGTTCGGGCACTTGCTTTCACCTGAGGCAGCGTTAAAGCCAAATCCAACAGATTTTGTGCCAAAGCTATCTGATTAGGCTTGAAATAGTAGCTCTTCTTATCTATTCCCTCCTTAGCCTTTCCCAGCACGACCACTTCTCCCACTTCTCCCTCCGGAGATCCCAGCTCAAAATCTTGACGCAACAGGGGCGACTCCGGTTTTATCTGTATCTCTTTCCTCTCTTTTTTGTACCCCACATAGCGTGCCTCCACAATATATTTGTCAGAAGAGGGTATTGCCATCGAGTAGTAGCCTCTTTTATCGGTATAAGTGAACCGAAGAGGCTGTGAGGCATTCGGCGCATAAAGTGCAACCAAAGCAAATTCAAGCGGTTCTTTGGGTGTGAGTCGGACAAAACCCTCTACACGTAAAGATTGAGCCGTAGCCGAGATAAAAAAAAGAGTGCACAAGATAGCAAACAGGAGCTTGGTTCGTTTCATTTTAGCCGAGATTTAGAATAGTCCGGATTCATGACCTTATCAAAAGCATCAAACACCGGATTTCGGGGAGATAAAAGTCAGTAATCGGCTTGGTTCTGCTCCTTTCAAAGAGGTGAGTCGGATGCTTTCGGAGATCTGATATTTATTGGAGGCAAAGTTAAAAAAAGTGCCTAATTATACAAAACCATCCTTTATAAATCTCGGCAGCAACTCTATTGTGTCATCTGTCTGCTCTGTCCGGCAATCAAGATCACAGTATTTAGAATCTTCTCTTTTCTCCTTCGGAATGCCTGTAAAAGTTATAAGTTTTCAGTTTATATACGTTTGTAAATCTGCCTGATCGGGTTTAAGATTGGAAATCGTGGGTTGAAGTGAGGAAATCAAGGTTTGACTTTGAGAAGTCGGGGCTTGGTTTTTAGAAATCAAGCGTTGATGTACGAGAAGCAAGGTTTGGTTTGCAGATTCGGACAGGTTCGGAGAAAGATATGAACAGGTATAGAGAAAGATATTAAAGTGTTTGGGGAATGATGCGAAAAAGGGAGAGTCTTTTTCCATACGGAGCTGCACGCAAAAAGAGGGGAGTGGGTTGGTGCTCTCTACTTGCTCCGGGAGATCTTCGAGAGAGCAAAAGCGATGCCGGAGGGGTGTTCCGTCTGCTTACCAAGGGATTGAAAACGAGCAGTAGAAACGTGTCTCTGTGAATGGGACAATAAAAAAGCCTCCATCCATCAGGATAGAGGCTTTTTATCGTTGTACAAAGAGATTTACTTATTGATAGCCGCAATACCCGGAAGCTCTATTCCTTCGATTGCTTCCAAAAGAGCACCACCTCCGGTAGATACGTACGAGACTTGGTCTGCAAGGTCGAACTTATTGACGCAAGCCACAGAGTCTCCTCCGCCTATCAGTGAGAAAGCTCCTTTCTTGGTGGCTTCCACGATGGAGAGAGCCACTTCTCGTGATCCTTCTGCAAAGGTATCCATCTCGAAGACACCGCAAGGACCGTTCCAAAGAATGGTTTTGGACTCTTCGATAACCTTTCCGAACATTTTTCTTGTCTCGGGACCGATGTCCATTCCTTCCCAACCGGCAGGGATCTCATTGCTCTTTACGACCTGATGTTTAGCATCGTTGCTAAAATCGTCTGCCACGACAGAGTCCACAGGTAAAAGAAGATTCACACCCTTTGCTTTGGCTTTTTCCAAAATGGCAAGAGCTACATCGAGCTTGTCCAACTCTACTATGGAGTTGCCTATCTCGCCTCCTCTTGCTTTGGTAAAGGTGTTGGTCATACCACCGCATACGATAAGGTTGTCCACTTTATCGAGAAGATTTTCGATGATACCTATCTTGGAAGATACCTTGCTGCCTCCCATGATGGCTGTGAACGGGCGTTTAATGTTATCCAACACATTGCGAACGGCTTCTACTTCTTTTCCCATGAGGAAGCCGAACATCTTGTGATCTTTATCGAAGTGGTCTGCCATGAGTGCCGTAGAGGCATGTGCTCTGTGAGCAGTACCGAAAGCATCGTTGACATAAACGTCGGCAAGGTCGGCAAGAGCCTTTGCAAACTCTTTTTGCTTCGCCTTGATCTCTTTCTTAGCCGCGGCTTTCTCCTCATCGGTAGCATCTTCTTTCAGTCCGCGAGGCTTTCCCTCTTCTTCCGCATAGAAGCGAAGGTTTTCGAGCAACAGGATCTCTCCCTCTTTGAGTGCTTCCACTTCTGCCTCTACCGCCGAACCGACAGAGTCTTTGACAAACTTCACGGGGCGACCCAACAGCTTCGACAGATGCTCTACGATATGAGAAAGCGAGAGTGCATCGGATACACCTTTCGGGCGTCCAAGATGGGAGCCCACGATGAGTCTTCCTCCGTCGTTCAAGATTTTGTTCAGAGTGGGGAGGGCGGCACGCATACGAGTGTCGTCTGTAATGTTGAAGTGTTCGTCGAGAGGAACATTGAAGTCCACACGAACAAAGGTCTTCTTCCCTTTGAAGTTGAAGTTTTCTATTATTGCCATGCTTGTCTATTATAATAATTTACGGAACATACTTGTCCTGCAAAGTTACACAAAAGAAATGTCTTTGTATCCGAAAGATTATCAAGAGGTAAAGATTTTGATCCGTACTCGTTGTTTCTCTTTCTGCCTCCTTTAGGAGTAGGGCTATATGCGTTCAACGGACTTTACACCCTTGACCGCCATGACCCTTTTGGTAAGAGAGGTAAGGGCATTATAGTCTTTCAGATAGACCACAAACGTACCCACAAAGAGACCGTCATGCGACTCTATGTTGAAGCTGCGCAGGGTTACCTGTTCTATCTTGGATATATTCCCGGTGATGTTGGAGACTATGGATATATCGTCATTGCCCACCACACGGAGAGTAACCTCGTATCCGGCATTTCCTGCCCCTGCCCATTGGGCTTGAAGGATGCGGTATCCGAAGCGTTGGAAAAGATCGGGAGCGTTGGGGCAGTCCATACGATGCACCTTGATACCGTTGGTGGAGACATAGGCAAAGACTTTATCCCCGAAGATCGGCTTGCAACACTTCGCCAGATGGTACTCTATGCCGGTAAGGTTTTTGTCTATGACGAGGACATCCTGACCCTGTGCGATCTCTTCCGGAAGAGTGGTACGGACAAATGTTTCCGCACTGCGTTGGGTGCGGCTCTCTGCCGGGATGCTCTTTTCATCTATGATCTGCTTGTACTCGTCCACTACCTGATTGAGACTTATACTGCCTTCTGCAAGTGCAAGATAGAAGTCTGTAACGGTGCGGAAGCCTTTCTTTTTGATAAAACGGAAGAGTTCGGCATCGTCCAGCTCCACTTTTCTGTTCTTGAATCGACGTGCCAGCTCCTCCTTGGTAAACTCTATGGACTTTGCCGACTTCTCTCTAAGACTCTGCTTGATCTTGCTCCGCGCTTTGGCTGTCTGTACAAACTTGAGCCAGTCCGGCTTAGCCTCCTGCGTTCCGGAAGTGAGAATGCGGACACTGTCTCCGTTATTGAGTACATACTTAATGGTAACATTCTTGCCATTGACGTTACCTCCGACACATCTCAACCCCAGACCGGAGTGGATGGCAAAGGCAAAGTCGAGCACGGTGGCACCTTTGGGAAGATTGATAAGCTCGCCTTTGGGAGTAAAGACATAGATCTCCTTGTCGTAGATGTCCATCTTAAACTCTTTGATAAGGTCGGCACTCTGATGCTCTTTATCTTCTAAAAGCTGGCGAACACCTTTCATGAACTCATCCAAAGAGTCTTCCGACTTGATGCCTTTGTACCTCCAGTGGGCGGCAAGACCTTTTTCGGCAATCTCGTCCATACGTTCGGTACGGATCTGTACCTCGACCCATCTGTTCTCCGGACCCATCACGGTTATGTGCAGACTCTCGTAGCCGTTGCTCTTGGGCGCGGAAATCCAGTCTTTGAGCCTCTGCGGATTGGGTCTGTACATGTCCGTTACAACCGAGTAGGCTTGCCAACAGAGCGACTTTTCTCTCTGCACCGGAGCATCTATCACAATGCGTATGGCAAACAAATCGTAAATGTTCTCGAACTCGATCTGTTGCTTTTTGAGCTTATTCCGAATGGAGGATATGGATTTGGTTCTCCCTTTTATCTGGAATCGCAGTCCCTCTTTTTGCAGTCGCTCCTTGATAGGAGCTATAAATCTTGCAATGTAGGCGTCTCTATCTCTTTTCGTCTCGTTGAGCTTCTTTTTGATGAAGTCGAAAGTCTCTCTGTCCGTATATTTCAAGCAGAGATCCTCCATCTCGCTCTTGATAACATACAAGCCGAGCCTGTGTGCAAGAGGAGCATAAAGGAAAGAGACCTCCATGGCAAGAGCAATGCGAAAAGAGTCGTCCGGTATCTTGTTCACAAGACGAAGGAGTACCATACGATCGGCAAGCATGATGAGGATGACTCTGATATCTTCGGCAAAAGAGAGCAGAAGGTTGCGGAAGTTCTCGGAGTTTATTGCCGTGTTTCTGGCATAAAGCTCCGATGTCTTGAGCAACAGGGCTATCATGTGCGCTACCTTTTCTCCCACATTTTTGGAGATCTCTTGAAGCGAAAGTCCTCCCTTGTGTGCCGAACGATACAAGAGTATGGCAACGGCACAGTCTGCCCCAAGACCGATCTCTTCAAGAGCGAAAATAGCAGTGCGGAGATGCCTGTGAAGCCCCGATATACCGTTCTTGTCTCTATCGAGATGTCCCTCTTCGACACTTCTCTTTATGGTATCGAGGATCCATTTTCGACTGGGATGCCCGGAGATTTCCTTGTGAGAAAGAAGCTCTCTGGCAAGGGTGATGAGTTGCGCTTGTTCGTTCGACGTAAACATGGTGTGTTATGATTCCGGAGTGAAAAGTAAAAGACTGTCTTTTGCAGCCGCAGTGCGTGCCATATTTTCCGGGACAAACTTCCATGTGGAAGAGGGTCGGGGCGTCAAAGGATTGTGCGTCTGCAAATATTGCATCAGGAGATAGCGAAGATCTTTTTCGGATGTTCTCAGGATGCGACCATTGAGCTGCTCTTTGCTTAAAGAGATACCCTTTGTGAGCATACCGCCTCCACCGCTTCCACGATAGGAGTTGACAACGACTTTGTACTGATTATCCATCTTGAACGGTGTGCCGTCTTCGAGAGAAAGTATCGTTACACGCTCTCCTACCGGCTTGGTAATGTCCACCGTGTAGCGTATGCCGTGAGCGGAGTCGAAGTTGTAGTACGGCTCTTGGAGCTTGGTCATCTTGTGCCCTGTCTCTTTCTGCTTAAAGAGCAAAAAGCTCTCTTCTCCCGGCTTGGCGGTACGAATCCAGGAAGCGTAGGAGTATTCGAGCGCAGATCTGACCTCTTCTCCCGAAAGAGAAAGGAGGTAGGTGGTGTTCTCATACTTGTACAGCTTGAAAAGATCTCGCATCAAAATCTCTCCCTGTCTGACCTCTGTGTTCATGGTAAGGGGTGAAGAGAAAGAGATATCCGCATCTTCAAACTGAGAGAGCTGTACCCGATGGATGAGATCCACGAAGGCACTCGGTCCGAAGAATGCCGGTCGGGAAGAGATCGGTTCGGTAGTGAAACCGACCGGAGAAGAGATAAACTTCTTCACGGCATCGTATTCACTCTTGAACTTTTCTATAAACTCTTCGGACGGCTTGGTATTATCAAGAGGAACGAGAGATGGCGCTATCCGAATGCCGTTAGGGGTAAACGTTACTTTGGTTTGTGAGATAAAAGATCCTCCGGCAGCAGGATTGATGACATAAGTATGCTTTTGGTGCTGAGGATGTGCCACGGAATCTATATAGGAAGCGTGATCGTGCCCACAGCATACAAGGTCTATCTCCGGCACGAGAGTGGCGAGAGCATAGCCTGCATCCTCTAACAGAGGTTCCTCAAGATTGGATTTTTTCCCTCTTCCTGCGTGCAGCAGTGCAACTATCATATCCGGAGACTCCTTTTCTTTTATCTCTCGGATGTATGTTTGAGCCGTTGTTACAACATCTTCAAAGCGCATACCTTTCCACAGAGACTCGGGAAGAAAGTTCGGTACAGATGGTGTAGTGAGACCGAGTATAACTATCCTTTTGCCATCTTTCTCTATTGTGGTATAGGGGCGGAAGTAAGGGTTTCCTGTGGCTGTATCCGTAACATTGGCAGCCAAAAACGGCATCTTCAAATCCTTTTCGAATCTGTCATAGACGGGATGCCCTGTCTCTATGTCGTGATTTCCCACTGTTACGGCATCGTATTTCAGATAGTTGAGCACGTCTGCCATAAGATGAGAAGAGAGCGTATCTATAAAGTTATAGTAGTAAGCCGTTGGTTGACCTTGGAGAATGTCTCCGGCATCAAGAAGAATCATGTTCTTGTCTGCCTTCCTGACGGAATCTACATAAGTGGATATACGGGAGTAGCTCCCTTTCATCGGCTCATCCTGAATGAAGTTGTACGGAAAAACATTGCCATGCAGGTCGGTAGTGTGCAGGATGGTCAGGGTTACATCCTCTTTCTTCGTGCTATCGCACCGAGAGAAGAGAGGTAAAGTAAAAAGGAGAAGAAGAGTACCCAAGACTCTCTTCCAGTCATAGAATTGTTTTTTGTTTTGCATCTTGTATTTGTTGTTTCGGAACAGAAAAAGACTACTCTTGTACTCACCCAGGAGACAAGATGTAGTCTTTTCGTAAATAGTCTGTTAAAAGCAGGTTGTGTACGAGTACCGTTACCTTCTTATCTTCATCTCCTTGATGAGTCTGTCTGCTCCAAGGTAATCATTTAGGATAAAAAGGACATAATCCACATCGCAAATGATGCTTCTCTGATAGTTGGGCAGATATTGTATATCCCCTCCAACGCCTTCCCAGTTTCTATCAAAGTTAAGACCGATAAGTCTTCCATAAGCATCTATAACGGGACTTCCGGAATTTCCTCCCGTAGTATGCGTTGTAGCACAGAAGTTCACACGCTTCTTTCTATTCTCAGGCTTTTCTGCCAGAGCCTTTATATCGGGAAGAAGAGCGTACTCGGGGTTATTGGGATCATATTTTTCCAGCACACCTTCCATTGTTGTAGAGTGTCCGTAAAACACATTATCCTTCGGAGAGTAACCCTCTACTTTACCAAAAGTATATCTAAGAGTGGAGTTGGCATCGGGCCAAAGATTCAGCTCTCCCTCCATTTCCAACAATCCTTTGACATATATCTTTCTTGCTTCTGCAAAAGACTTGTCTTCCTGAGCAAGTGCTTCTTTCAGTCCGTTGTATCTGTTGCGCACAGAAGTAACAAGACGCACCAAAGGATCTTTCAGGTAAACCTCAGGAGAGAAGTTGAATAAAAACTCGCGATAACTCTCTCTGCTGCGATAGATGGTAGTGTTCCACAGATCCTCCACATACTTCTCTACATTTTTTACATCCTTTAAAGCACCCGGAAGATCGTTTACATCTGTTTCTACCATGTAAGCTCTGATCATCGCTTTCATGACTTTAACGTCCAGCATTCTGCTGTAATCTTTGTTGAAGAAATCGTCATAAGCTTTCAGAGCTTTCTCTACATTCGGCTTGGTTATCTCCTCTTTGGGAATGATCGGAACGGATATAGCCTCCACAGCTCTCAGCAACGCTTCGTCTATCAACCACATCTGCTTGCGGACATGTGCTCTGTTCTTGACCATTCTTTCTATGGTTGCCACTGCGGCTTTGTACTCCGGCTTATTGTTCTTTTCGGCATATCGGATAAGTTTGTCGGTCTGTGCCTGTTTCACTTTCTCCAGCTGCATCTTATTTATAGCCCAATTACTTCCTATGGCATTCTTATAAGCATTGGTGCTGTACGCATACTTGGAAGCATACATGATATTCAGAGCTTCATCCTTGCGCATCTCTTCAAGGAGATTGTTCTGTCTTATCTCACGCATTCTTATGCGTATGTCATTATCTATGTCTCTTCTTTCTACCACTTCGCTTGTAGTGTAGAAATGATTGGTGCGTCCCGGGAATCCTATAACCATTGCAAACTCTCCTTTTGCCACGGGCTTACTTGCAACTTGAAGATATCTCCTTGGTTTCAAAGGAATATTGTCGGGATCGTACTTTGCCGGATTGCCATTCTTGTCGGTATAAACACGGAAAACGCTGAAGTCGCCGGAGTGTCTCGGCCAAACCCAATTGTCTGTATCTTCACCATATTTACCTACACAAGAAGGCGGAGCCGCGACAAGACGTATATCGTGATACACTTTCTGTACAAAGAGATAGTGTTTGTTCCCTTCATAGAACGGACGAAGAGAAACCTGTGTACCGAACGGCATTTCTCCGCCAATGATCTCCTTGTACCATGTTTCCCCTATCAGCTTGAGTGTTTCCGCTTCCGTTGCTTTAGGAGAAAGGTTCTTGTGTTTATCAAAAAAGGTATCGACATACTTTGTAACATCTTCTATACGTTCCGTAAATGTTACTGTGGTTCCCGGATTTGGAAGCTCATCCTTCATGCTGTTAGCATAAAAACCATCTCTCAAATAGTTTTGATCCACGGTGGAATGCGCACGTATCTGATCGTATCCGCAGTGATGATTGGTGAATACAAGTCCTTTGTCCGACACAATACTGCCTGTACAACCTCTGTCGAAGATCACTATCGCATCCTTTATGGATGTTCCATTGGGGTTGTATATATCGGTAGCTCTGAGCTTCAATCCCTTTTTTACCATCTTATTGTAGTTCTGTTTACTCATAAGAGGTAATAGCCACATACCCTCGTCGGCTCGAACAGAAGTATAACCACCGGAACAAACCAGCAATATTACCGCTGCAATCAATCCTTTCAGACCTTTTGAGATCATCGTTTTCTTCATTTTTCCTTTATAGTATTATGTTGTTCTTGAATGCTTGTATAGTGGGACTTTCTTTTACTGTCCCATTGTTTGAACGGAAGACGAGAGAGAGCACTGTTATAATATCTTCCTTTTCCCGTAACCTCGGCACATATCCATTCCGGCAGATTTACGGGAGGATCCTGTCCCGGAGACAGCTCTACCTCTGCCGTGATAAGTCCTTCATTCTCTCCCAGAAATCTGTCTACTTCAAAGGTGTATCCTTCCCAGGGTATCCAGTATCTTATCTTATGTATTGGCGGATAGAGAGACATTTTAAGCATCTCCTTTGCATCCGTTAGCGGAATCTCGTATTCGTATTCGTTTCTGGAAGCAAGATCTTCCTCCAACGGCATACCTTTTATGGTCAGATAGGCTTTATCTCCTGCCACACGAACACGAAGAGTGAGATTTAATCCTTGATGATGCGAGCATAGATAACCCTGAATCATCTCCTGTTTCCTTATGGCTAAAGGTTCAAATCCTTCTTTCGCAATGTATTTCAGCTCTTTCTCTATCGCCATTTTACTTCTGCTTGCGCTGTTCTTTCCTTATGGTGATTTGAGTGGCACCGAATCCGTATTCCTGAAAAGAGGCATCCTGCATGGAGCAGAAGTCATACCTGCTCTTCATGATCTTCTCTACCTCTTTTCTCAATACGCCATCCCCTTTCCCGTGAATAAAGATGATCTTTTTACCCGGAAACTTAAGATTGGCTTCCATAGTCTCTATCACGGTTCGTTTTTGATACTCCAGTATATCTTTAGGTTCCATCCCCACAGTGGTATCGAGCAGTTCATGATGATGCAGATCCACTACCAGCGGAGCATTGGGGTCTATCACCGGCTTGGCTTTTGCTTTTATCTTCTGATCCTGCCTGATCTTTTCGTCCATCTTACTCTGTATATCTTCCGAACGGATCTCAAATCGAGGAGCCTCCTTATCATCATTCATCAAAACGAATGTAATGGCACCCTCATCAAAGTAAGGATTGGGAGCAAAAGCATGACGCTTGAAAAATCTTTGCGGCTCCAGCTTTACCACTGCATCTATACAGGGTTTGGCTCCATATTTGGTATCGCTTTTATAAGGAATGATCTGGCATGCAATGCGTCTTCTATCCGAAAGATCTTCCACGGCAAAAGACTCTATGTACTCGACCGAATCGTATGGAATATTACCGCTGAAGAGCATTTTTCTCTCTCCCGTATCTCTATCCTCGGTGCTGTAAATGAGATAAAGGTCATAGTTGCTCTCGTTTACGATGTACGCCTCATAGCCACACTTTCCGAGTTCATTTATTTCATCGGGCAGATATGCCAGTACAATATTGAGTTTTTCTCCTGCTTTTGAAGTGGGTCTTGGGTGAACAGGTTTTGGTTTATGCTCCACCCGAACCTCCTCTTTAACCGGAAGTTTCAACTCTGCTTTAGGAACCAACGTGCTGCCGGGCGTTATCACTACCACCTCGTTTTCGTAAACGGGAACGTCGAAACCATCTTCGGTCTCTACCATAACCACATTTCCGGAGCAGAAAGCCTTAACGACTCCTCCTCCTACACTGTCTAAAAATCTTACTGTATCTCCTATTTTTATTTTCATTCACGTCTCTATTTTTTCACTCTTTCAAAGTTCACTATTTTTGCCTACAAATACAAATAATAGGGTATGCAACGACAGCAGATAGAGTCAATAGAGATAAAATCTTTCAACTACGATTTACCTGAAGAGAGGATAGCCAAATATCCCTTGAAAGAGAGGGATAGTTCCAAACTGCTTCTGTTTAATGAAAACAGAGAGATGGAGGACAGATCTTTTTATCAACTGCCCGAACTCCTTCCGGAAAACTCTCTTTTGGTTTTCAACAACACGAAAGTAATCCATGCTCGGCTCCATTTCCGGAAAGAGACAGGGGCTCAAATAGAGATTTTCTGCCTTGAACCGCTTTATCCCGAATCTTATGAGATCAACCTCTCCACACAGCAAGAAGTAACATGGATATGCCTGGTCGGAAATGCCAAAAAGTGGAAACCGGGCACCTCCGTCTCTCTTACCCTGAAAGATGAAAAAGGAAAAGAGATAACGGTATATGCCAGATACACTCCATCCACCACTCCGGACAGCAGGAATGTTACTTTTACATGGGATGCCCCGGTATCTTTTTCGGAAATACTGGAGTTGGCAGGCGAACTTCCCATACCGCCTTATCTCAACAGAAAGACAGAAGAGTGCGACTCCGAAACCTACCAAACCGTCTACGCCAAATGGGATGGAAGTGTAGCTGCACCAACGGCAGGACTCCACTTTACACCCGATGTATTGGAAGCCATAAGGCAAAAAGGGATAAAAACAACCCCCGTGACGCTTCACGTCGGAGCAGGAACATTCAAACCGGTAAAGAGTGAACTGATCTCTCAACACGAAATGCACAGAGAGATGATAGTGGTACAGAGAGCCACCATCGACTCTCTGCTTGCTCATTTGGGCAGTATAACGGCAGTGGGAACCACTTCCACACGCACACTCGAAAGCCTTTATTACATCGGTGTTCATCTGATAGAAAACAGCTCCGAACCTCTTTTCGTGGCGCAGTTCGAGCCTTATCAAAAGCTCTATTCTCACACTGTGCAAGCTGCTTTGGAAGCTATCTTGAAATATATGGATGCCAACGGCTTGGATCAGATAGAAGGACACACCGAAATCATGATAGCTCCCGGTTTTGAGTTCAGGCTTATAGACCGGTTGATCACCAACTTTCACCAGCCGCAAAGCACTCTTCTTCTGCTTATCTCTGCCTTTATAGGAGGTGGAGACGAATGGTGTAAAATCTATGACCATGCCCTAAAAAACGACTACAGATTTCTCAGTTATGGAGACAGCTCGCTACTCTACCGCAGCCGCTCATAAATGGATACTGAAACTTGCCATTCCCAATATCCTCAGCAATATCACCGTACCGCTGCTGGGGATATTCGATCTCGGCATGTCCGGAAGACTCCAATACGTTCACGAGATAGGTGCCGTGGCTCTTGCCGCTACGCTTTTCAATATGCTGTACTGGACTTTCGGCTTTCTCCGTATGGGTACTACCGGACTCACTGCTCAGGCTTGCGGAAAAGGAGATAAGAGAGAGATGGGAAGAATACTCCAACAATCTCTTCTCATAGGTGGTCTCATAGGACTTCTGCTTCTTATTTTTGGAAAACAGCTGGCAGATTTTCTACTCGATTTCGTAACGTTTGAGTCCCAAAACAACGGCGAACTGATAGGCACCACAACAGACTATTTCCTCATAGTGATATGGGGTGCTCCGGCAGTGTTATGCAATTTTGCTCTCAACGGATGGATTATAGGCATGCAGAACAGCTGGTATCCGATGGCTATCGCTATCTTCACAAACACTACCAATATCCTGCTCTCTGCTCTGTTTACATTCCAAATGGATATGGGCATAACAGGCATAGCACTTGGAACAGCCATAGCTCATTGGTTGGGTCTTATCCTTCTTCTCTTTGGCGTTTGGTGGCTGTTCATACGAGGAAAAAAGGTCTCTTTCTCATGGAAAACAGATGAACTTAAACAGGGAATAGGAAAGTTTTTTCATACCAATCTCTTTATCTTCCTGCGTACCTTGCTATTGGTCATCACCAACACCTATTTTACTTATTACGGAGCATCGGAAGGTGAAATAGCTCTATCTGCCAATGCCATACTATTGCAGTTTCTATCCCTGTTTTCCTACTTTATAGATGGTTTTGCTTATGCCGCAGAGGCTATCATAGGACACCTTTTTGGAGCAGAGAGAAGAGTGGAGATACAAAAATTCATCTACCGTCTGCTGGGATATGGACTATTATTGTCCCTTATCGCTTCCGGCATATACTTCTTATCCGGAGAGCATATACTCCGACTCTTCACGGACAAAACGGAAGTGCTGGAATACGCCGATCATTACCTTGTATGGATTTGGATTGTTCCCATTGCCGGATTTACTGCTTTTGTTTGGGACGGTGTATTCATAGGATTGACCCTCACAAAAGATATGTTCATATCGATGCTCGTAGCGGTCTCCATCTATTTTACGATTATATATATCGAACCATCCCAAGATCCCAACTCCACTCTCTGGATAGCGATGCTGCTCTATCTTGCCATAAGAGGAGTAATGCTCAATCTTATATACAGCAAAAGAAAGCATACTCTGCTTCTTCACGCTTAGAACCATTGTTTTATGACACACATCTATTACATATACGTAGGATCTACCACACGCTCTCCGGAGGAGATGCAAGAAGTTACGAAAGAGATCCGAAACACCTACTTCCCAAATCTTATATCCTCCTCTTTTTTTCTCTCTCCCGGATACGGATCAGGAACCGGTAAGGTCTACACCAATGGAGTTTACAAGATAGAGATCTCTTTAGACCTTGATGCGCTTTCTCTTCTTCTGAAAACAATAGAAACGATATTCGGAAGAGATAAAAAAAAGAGTAATGGAGAGATAGCTCTTGACCTGGATATAGTGGAAACAGATAACGTGGTAGTAAGAGAAAAAGAGCTCAATCAGTATCCTTACAAACAGGGAAAAAATGAACTTGACGAGATAACCAAAACAAATAAAACATCTGTTTTTTCTTCGTTCCGCAAGACTTAAACAAACATTTGATAGATAATATTTCCTCTCCTAATTTTTTATGTATCAAAATATTAGTTATATTTCTACCACAACGAAGCAACTATTTTTCCAAACCAAAATCTAAAATCGGTTGAAGTACTTAAAGAGAAATTAGTAAGATTATATCTACCCAAAAAGGATCAAATTCATGAAAAGTTCAGTAAGTACGATCTATAAGATTTTCCTTATATCTGCTTTTGTCATTTTGATGTCCGGTATTAAATGTGAACCTGAAGCACGTCCCTTAAAATTCAAGGAAGTATTCAGAACAAACGAAAGTGAGATTTACATGATTAGATTTAGTTCTAATTTTAAAGACCACAAGAAAGTAATTTACTTTAAAAACGAAAGTCTACACCAAAGATTAAATTCTCTAAGATATATTTATTATCTTTCCAAAGAGCAAGTAATACATGACTTGGAAAAAATTCCTCCTTTTGGTATTGAGATTGATTCAGTAGGAGTTTACAGTAAGACAAGTGATGAAGTATTGGCAATGTTTTACTCCAAGAAGTTCCAAGATAAAGGTAAAGTATATTGAGCCATTTGGAAACTCGCTTATCCGAAAATCCACTCCTTCTCCCTTGTATTTTTATATAAAAATGAACCCCTGACTTTCTACTCCTATAACCTTAAATCCAACCTGTCAAATTAGAGAATAATAGAAGTATATCATTATAAATATCTTATATTCAATTTGATATGAAAAATATCAAATTCGCGAAAAAATTTTTCTCAGTCCATTTCATGGGGCTTTTTCGCGTTAATTGGTGTGAATTTTAATACTCTTCTCTGTAAACGTTTCCTAATAAAGAAATTTGCCTTTTCAAGAGCATTTTAGGGCAAAAACAGGTAGATAATTGATTATTAACATTTTAGCTATTTTGGCTAAACACTTTAATCGAATCCGGTAAACGTATTAAATGAAATGGGTAAACGTGTTCATTGAAAAATTAAACACGTTAAGCCGAAACAATATGCTCGTTTACCGTTTTTGCTTAACAGGTATCGAAATTTGTGTTAATAAAACAGGCTGATTTAACAAATCCGGTACCCCTCTGAAAACGATCCCTCCGATCAAAATAGAATGAGAAAAAATGACCCGGATTTTAGCCGTTCACACCTGTATGGAATATATAAAAATGGTCTTCTGAAATTGTGGATAACTCTGTTCAAAAGCTGTTGAAAACTTTAGAGAAACTATTGGGCTTAAAATTTGGATTTCTAATAGATCATCCTGTATATAATAGTAAACAATATATCCAAACAGAAGAGAGAAAAGTTTCTAAAAAGTTTCACAGGGGTTTTCAACACAAAAAGTTTTCAACATAGAGCCATGTAAGATATTCACACTGTCTTGATAACCCTATTTTCCATACTGATATATAGCATTTTATAAAGAAACCGGATTGTTGATAAAATGTTGATAACTGTTGGTAACTAAAATGCTTCAAAGTTCTCCACAATACCAACAGGCATTATTATCATAGTATATGAGAGTATGTTTTTATCTTCTTTATTTCTTTTCTTCAACTTCAATTCTATCAATACAACAGATGTATATGAAGAGTGTTGAAAATGTGGAAAACTAAAGAAGAGAGGCAAAAGCCGCCTCCCTAAAAGAGGGTATATATAAGGGTAAATTTTCTTTATTGAAAGAATATATCTACCTTTGTGGAACAATAAAACAGAGCGGTGGATAGATTTGATTGCTTGCAACCACCTACAAAAAAATGCTAAAACATAGGCTTATCTCATAAGGTAAGATTTTATAGGTTCTATTTTGTAGGTCTGTCCCTGTGTAATGTTTTACAGAGACGGACTTATTTTTTATACCATAACAACATCAAAAACAGATATAATATGAACTATTTATTTACATCGGAGTCTGTATCGGAAGGGCATCCCGATAAGGTGGCAGATCAGATATCGGATGCCATTTTGGATCACTTCTTATCGCAAGATTCTTCTTCCAAGGTAGCATGTGAGACACTCGTTACTACCGGACAGGTGGTAGTGGCAGGAGAGGTAAGCTCGGATGCTTATGTGGATGTTCAAGAAGTGGTGCGCGAAGTGATAGCAGAGATAGGATACACGAAGAGCGAGTATAGATTTGAAAGCGAATCTTGCGGCGTACTCTCTGCCATACATGAACAGAGTTCGGATATCAACAGAGGCGTCGTAAGAGAGCAGGTAGAAGATCAGGGAGCAGGGGATCAGGGTATGATGTTTGGCTATGCAAGCAATGAGACCGCCATGTATATGCCTATCTCTCTTGAGTTTTCCCATGCACTTCTGAAAGAGCTTGCCCATATAAGAAAAGAGGAGCTGCATTTGATGCCTTACCTCAGACCGGACTCCAAAAGTCAGGTTACCGTAGAGTATGGTCAGGATAGAAAACCTGTTCGTATCCATACGATAGTGGTGAGTACACAGCACGATGAGTTTATACAACCGGAAGAGAATACTCCCGAAGCTCATCTTGAGGCAGACTTAAAGATGCAGAAGAAGATAGAGGAAGATGTCAGAAACATACTCATACCACGTACAAAGGCACTTTTTCCCGAGTCGGTACAAGCGTTGTTGGACGATAACTATATTCTTCATGTCAATCCTACGGGTAAGTTTGTCATAGGCGGTCCTCACGGAGATACCGGTCTTACCGGACGAAAGATAATAGTGGATACCTACGGCGGAAGGGCTTCTCACGGTGGTGGAGCATTTAGCGGTAAAGATCCGAGCAAGGTAGACCGTTCGGCTGCTTATGCTTGCAGACACATCGCTAAGAATCTTGTGGCAGCCGGTGTGGCGGATGAAGTGCTTGTTCAAGTATCTTACGCCATAGGAGTGGCGCGTCCTACAAGTATCTATGTCAATACTTATGGCAGAAGTAAAGTAAGTCTGTCAGATGCGGAGATCGCACAAAAGATAGAGAAGATATTCGATATGCGTCCTTATGCAATAGAGAATCGTCTTCAGCTTCGTCATCCTATATACAGCGAAACAGCAAGGTATGGACACATGGGACGTACACCTAAAAAGGTAATCAAACACTTCCATTCCAGATACAATGGCACCATCTCCAAAGAGGTAGAGCTGTTCACATGGGAGAAGTTGGACTATGTGGATAAGGTAAAAGCCGAGTTCGGTCTCTGATAAGTGCTTCTATTACTCTCGCATGGGTAGCAAAAACAGAGATTGTAAGACCAATGTTTCGCGACTTTTGGATAGCGGAAAAGTTTCCTATACGCTTCATACGTATGAAGTAGATGAAGAGAATCTTTCCGCTATTCATCTGGCAGAAACGCTGGGTATAGATCCCGGAAAGATTTATAAGACTATTGTACTGGAGACTTCGGAGAGGAGTTTTGTGGTGGCAATGGTTTCGGCAGGAAGCGAAATAGATTTGAAGAAAGTGGCTTCCGCTCATGGTGTGAAGTCTGTAAAGCCTCTTCCCATGAAAGATCTTCTTGCCGTTACAGGATATATACGCGGAGGTTGCTCTCCCATAGGTCTCAAAAAGGCTTTTCCAGTCTATATCGACTCGGATGTACTGCTTTGCGATACCATCCTTATCAGTGCCGGAAAACGCGGTGTACAGGTGGAACTTTCGCCCAAAGACCTTATCTCTTATGTGGGAGCCGTGGTTGCAGATATCTCTCAGGATTGAGAGAGAAGTTTTGAAATCAGTTCTATATCTATCGGCCTTGTTATCTTGATATTCTCACTCTCTCCTTCCACAAGAAGGGGAGACTTTTTGTAGTACCATTGAAACAGGGATGCGTCATCTGTGAAAGGCAGATCGCTTTTGAGGGCTTTATTGTAAGCCCTTTTTATTTGATCTGCCTGGAAGAGTTGTGGAGTCTGTACCTCTATAATGGTAGAACGGTCTACGGGCAGGGTTTCTCCCTTTTCGGAAATGATTTGTCTAAGGGAATTGGTGCTTTCCACTACCGGAATGACGCAGGCATTACTGTTTTGTTCTGATGTTGTGAAAAGTCTGTCCAGCAGTTTTGGAGATATATTCGGTCTTACACCATCATGTATCGCCACTATCGTATCTTCTTTTTGCGGTATGGATAGAAGTCCGGACATGACACTCTGCGTGCGTGTGGCTCCTCCATTGACCAAAGTAACGGGTATATCGAAGCGGTATTTTTCGGTTAAAGAGAGAAAAGTATTTCGATGTGCTTCGGGTATGACCACCACTATATCAATAGCAGGATCGTAAGTGTGAAACGCTTTTATGGTATGAAAGATGACAGGTGAGCCGTTCACCTCCATAAACTGTTTTGGAAGAGTATTCTGCATCCGCTGTCCGGAACCTCCTGCCACTATTACCGCTATTCTCTTTTTCATACGCTCCTGTTCATATAATATTTGGCTATTTCCCAGATACTCATTCCGGCGGCTACACTTACGTTGAGAGAGTGTTTCGTTCCGAACTGAGGTATCTCTATGGCTCCATCGCACATATTTACTATTTCCTGATCCACGCCTTTCACTTCGTGTCCGATAACGAGGGCAAGAGGCTGCTCTTTCAGCTCTTTCAGTTTTTTCTCTATCTCCTGAAGAGGAATGCTGTTTTGGGTCTGTTCGAGAGCAAGAAGATGGTAACCCTGCTCTTTAAGATGGGCGACAGCATCCGATGTGGACTCGAAGTAGTGCCACAGAACACTGTCTTCCGCTCCGAGTGCCGTCTTTCTTATATCCCGATGAGGGGGTGTGGCTGTGATGCCACACAGGTATAGAGCATCGACCAAAAAGGCATCGGCAGTGCGGAACACGGAACCGATGTTGTTCATGCTCCTTACATTATCCAGCACTATAACCAAGGGAATCTTCTTTTG
Source organism: Porphyromonas sp. COT-108 OH2963 (assembly GCF_000768895.1). Taxonomy (NCBI): domain Bacteria; kingdom Pseudomonadati; phylum Bacteroidota; class Bacteroidia; order Bacteroidales; family Porphyromonadaceae; genus Porphyromonas; species Porphyromonas sp. COT-108 OH2963. Next base: position 22,455 of record NZ_JRAP01000017.1, read on the forward strand.
CTGCTTGAACTCCTCCTGTGTCAGGCGGTTCATCTCTACGACGGATAGTTTAATATTGTCATTCATAACTCAAAGGAGTAAGTGCAGAGAGGTCTTCGCAAGCTCTTCTTACTACTTTTCCACTCTCTGTTTTGGGTAGGGAAGATACAAGCTGAAAGTATTTGGGTCTCTCTTTGGTTTCAAGTCTTTTGGCGATGTTACGGCTTAGAACATCGGGTGTTATCTCTCTTTCAAGAAGGATGACAAGAGCTTCGCCCCAGAGAGGATGCGAGACGGATGTCAGAAGAAAAGGAACAGGTATGACAGGAGAAAGCTTCTGTTCGAGCTCTTCGGGTTGAAGTTTGATGCCGGCACTGTTGATAACATTGTCGAGTCTTCCCAATATCCGAAAAGTACCATCCGGAAAAAGTACTCCTTTATCGTTCGTGATTATCGGAGTATCGCAAAGATGAGGAGCGTTTATCGTGATGGCATCATTTGCCGAGAGAGATATGGAGATATTTTTGAGGGGGGTAAACGAGAGAGAACGCTCTGTACCATTGATTCTCCGGATGGCTATATGAGAAAATGTCTCTGTCATTCCGTATGTGGCATAGATCCTGCCGGGGAGTTGCATGAGCTGCTCTTCAAGCTCGGAATAGATGCTTGCACCTCCTATGATAAGGGTTTTGATATTAGAAAGTCGCTCTTTTTCCAAACGGTTTTCCATACTTTTTTCTACCTGCAGAGGTACCATTGCCGCAAAATCCATATCGGGAAGAGCATCCATTGCAAGCGGATGTGCGGAGGCGGGGGAGAGAATAAGTTTGAGAGATCCCTCTATGGCTCTTAAAACCATCATCTTGGCTGCTATGTAAGATAGCGACATGGCACAAAAAGCAGTAGAACCGGAAGATAGAGCAAATGTTTCCAGCGTGAGTCGTGCGCTTCGTCTCATCTTCTCTTTCTCCGCAAGAATTGTTTTGGGTGTACCGGTAGAACCCGAAGTGTGAAGAGCTATCAGAGGAGAAGGGCTATACCATTCGTCCAGAAAAGCATCCAGCTCCCCTTTCAGCTTTTTCTCTTCTTCCGAATTTCTGCATAGGACAGATATGTCGGCGGAAGCAGTGTCTCTGTCCGGCTTTATGTTCTCTGCGTCTGTTCCTCTCATTTTCCGGTTTATCATGAACGGTGATACCATATTTCCGCTCCTTTTCTATATATGGGAGTAGAGATATTGTTGGTAAAAAGCTCTCCTGTTCCCAAACCTTGCGGACGTTCCACGCCGTGAGAGGAAACCCAATGCGCTATGGCATTCAAACCGATGTTGGATTCCAATGCAGATGTTGCCCACCAAAGGATACCGATTCGTTCAGCCAACTCTATCCATTCGTCACACCCATAAAAAGAGCCATGGAGTGTGGGTTTAAGTATGATGTAGTGCGGACGAATGGTTTCCAAAAGAGATTGCTTCTCCTCTGTTTCGTAAACTCCTATCAGCTCTTCGTCCAAAGCAACAGGAATGGGAGTATCTCTGACAATCTTCGACATCTTCTCCGGCTCCCCTGCGGCTATGGGTTGCTCGATGGAGTGGATCTCGTATCGGGATAGAGTTTCCAATTTTCCGAGTGCTTCAGAAAAAGAGAAGGCGCCGTTAGCATCCAATCTTATCTCCAGATCTTCGGCTGAAAACCTGCTACGAATGCGATGAAGCAGGTCTATTTCGGAATCGAAAGCAATAGCTCCGATCTTTAGTTTAAGGCATCGAAAACCATCATGAAGCTTCTCTTCTATTCTTCTTAGCATCTCATCATGAGATCCCATCCATATAAGACCATTGATGGGAATACCTTTTTCTCCTCTCGAAAATGGGGTGTCTGTATGCGCCAATCCTCCAGCCTTTATATGTCTGAGAGCTGTTTCTATACCAAACAGAATAGATGGATATTGTTTCCAACTTGGAGTGGGAGACCAGGAATCATTCTCGATTTGATGTAATAGATCGGATAGCTTACTGTGATACTCCTGTGAGAAGTCGAGACTAAGATCTTCCAATGGAGCACACTCTCCGATAATCTCCTTCCCTTGCGGTGTGTCTCTCTCTATGTAAAAGACACTTTTTGTGAGATATACCCCTCTGGAAGTTTTTGCCGGCTGTTTGAATATCAGCTTCTCTTTACGGATGGCCAGCTCCATAATACAATGGAAAGATTACGGGAGTTTTGGAAACTTAGACCAGTCCGGCTTTCTCTTTTCTAAAAAGGCTGTTTTACCCTCTTGTGCCTCATCGGTAAGATAATAAAGCATTGTAGCATCACCGGCCAACTCTTGAATACCTGCCTGACCATCCAACTCTGCATTCAGACCGGCTTTGATCATTCGCAATGCAAGCGGACTGAGAGACATCATCTCTTCGGACCATTTGACATACTCGTCTTCGAGCTGTTCCAGAGGTACAACGGTATTTACCAAGCCCATATCCAATGCTTCTTGTGCATTGTACTGACGGCATAAAAACCAAATCTCTCTGGCTTTCTTTTGTCCCACAACACGAGCAAGATAAGAAGATCCAAATCCGGCATCAAAACTACCTACTCTCGGTCCGGTCTGTCCGAATCTTGCGTTTTCCGAAGCAATACTCAAGTCGCAAACGACATGAAGGACATGACCTCCGCCGATGGCAAATCCATTCACCGCGGCAATGACAGGTTTTGGGATGGAACGAATCTGTTTTTGTACATCCAATACGCTTAGTCTTGGAACACCATCCTTTCCGATGTAGCCGCCACGACCTTTTACATTCTGATCTCCTCCGGCACAGAAAGCAACGTCTCCTGCTCCGGTAATCACAACAACACAAATATCTGCTTCTTCTCTGCAAATACGGAGAGCATCACTCATCTCTGCCGTTGTCTGTGGAGTGAAAGCGTTTCTGTATCGTTCCCGATTGATTGTAATTCGTGCAATTCCGTTGTAAAAATCGAAGAGAATCTCTTCGTATTCCTTAATCGTTCTCCATTCTCTATTGGTACTCATTATACTTTCTGTTTTATTTTGAATTGGTTTGTTTTAAGGGTAAAGGTACTCATTTTTCACTCCTTGTACCGATTAAGAGGCAAATCTTTTGCTGATTATTTGGTGGTTCGGAATTTCCTTTGTAATTTTGCATCACAAAAACAAGGTATTGACCCATGGTGTAATGGTAGCACTACAGGTTTTGGTTCTGTCTGTCGAGGTTCGAATCCTCGTGGGTCAACATAGAGGAGGCTTCTAATTTATGGTTAGATAGCCTCCTTTTCTTTTTATAAGGTCTATTTATTGCTAATTTTGTACAGTACTAAACAAAAATCATAGAGCTACTATGGATAAGCATAAAAATAGCAAGGAACAAGATAAACTTGATATCATCTATACCACAGAGGAACAAGCAATGGATATTGGCTTCGATGATGACGAACTTCCTGAAGTGGAGGGCATGACTCTCGTAGATGCTTACTATGTAGAGAACCACATGGTGGAGTATTATGTGGAGAAGAGAGAGCATTTTGCGAAAGAGATAGCTCGCGCCTATGTTAAGGCAGGGTATAATGCGGAACGCAGAGATGCCGGAAATGATGAGGGAGAAGCTGTGATGGCTATAGATCATACAGGAAAGGTTGTGGGAATGATCCTGCTGAATCCGTATGAAACCGATAACCTTATTGCTGCTGAGGCAGAAGGTAAACTTAACGAAGCGATTTTAGGATCTTTGAATAGCTGACCTGACCATGAAAAAAAGCAAAAACAACAGACTGAATAGCTTCGGCATGAGTCGTGGAATGAAGGTGTTGATCTTTATTTTTTCGGCTGTAACAATGCTTTCTTGTGCGAGTAAACTCGGCCCGGGAGGAGGTCCGTATGATGATGCTCCGCCTGTATTGCTGAAATCTGTACCGGCTTCGGGAGCACTCAATGTAAATACGAAGAAGTTTGTCTTCTATTTTGACGAGTACATCACAGTAAAAGATGCAAGCAAAAAGGTGATTATATCTCCTCCGCAGCAACAAAATCCTAAGATACAAGCCATAGGAAAGCGTGTGGAGGTGATATTGGAAGATTCTCTCATTTCCAATACGACCTATACTATCGACTTTACGAACTCGATAGAGGACAACAACGAGAGAAATGCTCTCGAAAATTTTTCCCACGCATTCAGTACCGGTAATGAGATAGATACAATGGAGATAGCCGGCGTGGTTCTCAATGCAAGAGATCTTGAGCCTGTGTCTGATGTTGTAGTCGGAATTCATGCCGAGTCCAGACGGGAAGCATTTAGAGATACCACTTTTCTAAGAATGTCGAGAACATCGGATCGGGCGCGATTTGTTATTCGTAACATGAAGTCCGGATCTTATAGTCTTTTTGCTCTTAAGGATAATGATAACAACTATCGCTATAATTCTCCTATGGAAGCAGTGGCTTTCTTCCCCGAAAGAGTTACTACAAGTTCCGAGCCTGCGGTAAGACAAGATACTATATTTAAGACAGTCAAGGGAAAACCTGTTGTAGACTCCACTTATCTTGTCGAGTACACAAGATACCTTCCTGATGATGTAGTATTGCGCTTTTTTCAATCGGACAAACAGCGAAACTATATCGTTAAACGAGAAAGACGAGACTCCGCTACGATAGAACTTGAATTTAATCTGCCTTTTTTAGAGGAAAAGGATATTCCTTCCATTAGAGCTTTAGGATTAGATAGTGCCGGTATGGATCCGAAGATTAAAATCTTTACGGACGCTGACCTTTACACGAAAAAGGCAACCTATCTGCTTACAGACTCTCTCTATTATTCGAGAGATACATTCATTGTGAATTACCCTTCGATAGACTCGTTGAATAATATTATTGTAGTATCGGATACTATAGCTCTTCGCACACCTCCTAAGAAGCAGGTTAAGGAGAAGAAAGAGGATTCCGATACTCCTAAGGACTCCACAGATATTGAAAAGCCTAAGCCAACCTGGACTTTGAGCATGGAGACAAAAGGAGATGGAGGTATTTCGGATTCAATCTTGATCTCTTCGACATATCCCGTTGATACGGAAATGCTCAGAAAGGCATTGAGGCTTGTTTATAAAAAAGATACGATAGAGGTAGATGCAAAGATAGATACACTGATGCCGATACCGGGACGCTCCAGACTATGGCTGCTCAAAGCACCATTAAGCTACAGGCAAAGCTATACACTCTATGCGGATAGTGCTTCTGTAAACGATATTTTGGGTCGTCCTTTGTTGGAACCACTCAAGAAGAGCTTCGAGACAAAGGCAAAGTCTGAGTTTTCTTCGCTCTTGGTACAAGTACTCGGATATGGACAGACACCGATGATAGGGGAACTTCTCAATGAAAGTGATAAAATTTTGGGTGTGGCATATTCCAATAAAAATTTGGGAGAAATAGTCTTTTCAGATCTTAAACCGGGGAATTATTATCTGCGTGTTATAATTGATCGTAACGGAAATGGAAGATGGGATCCGGGAGACTATGATAAGAACTTACAACCGGAGGAAGTCTTCTATCTGAATAAAAAGATGGAGCTTCTGAAAAACTGGACTGTCAAAGAGAACTTTGATCCTAAAAGCATACCTCTGGATAAGCAAAAACCATTAGAGCTTGTACGCAATAAACCTAAGGAGGTCGAGAAGAGGGATAAAAATAAGGAAAGGGAAGAGGAGATGAAGAGACGCCGTTCAGGAATGGGATCGTCCGGCGGTGGTTTTGATCTTGGAGGCGGTATGGGAGGACTCCGCCAGAGCTTCTAACTTCAATATATTGTTTCTATGGCTATCAAAAGAGCACTGAATATCTTTCTATATGTCTTTTTGTCGGGAATATTGTTTGTTTCAATAGACTTTGCTCCCACAATAAAGGCAGAAACGGCTGTGCCTTCTGATAGCATAAGTAAAGCTAAATATCAATGGGCAAGAGCGTTACCATTGACCATATTTGCAGTCTCCACTCCAAGTTTGGATCAGACGGTTTATGATTGGAGATCTACTCACTTCAGCTCATTCAGGACTTATGTGGACGACTATTCAAGTCTCATCCCCGTGGCAACTTCTTGGGGTTTATACTTTGGAGGAGTAAAGCCGAAGTATAGTAACAGTGCCGGAGAGATGTTTTTGCTTCAAGGTGGTGCTATTTTACTTTCGACAGCAATAACTCATGCAGGAAAAAGAGGATTTGGCAGAATGAGGCCGGATCAGAACAACTATAAATCGTTTCCATCGGGTCATACCTCTTTCTCTTTTGTCTGTGCGACTCTTTTGGTGGAAGAGTATGGGGAGCGTTATCCTTGGTTGGCAGCATTCTCCTACACATCTGCATCTCTCACAGCTACTGCCAGAATCCTTAATAACAGGCATTGGGTTAGCGATCTTGCAGGAGGTGCTGTAGTGGGTATATTATCTGCCAAACTGACCTATGCTTTAGCGTCTGTTTTAACCGGAAAACCCTATAATCTTTATTCATATCGGGATGAGCCTCTGAAAGGATACAGTGTCTCTTTTCGTAGAGGATGGACTCTTTTTTCGGAGAACATATTCAACCATTTTGGAGCTGCTGTCAGAGTACCATTCTATAAAGAGTGGGGAGCTGTAGCCCAAATGGCATGGAGTGCAATGGGATCTGAAAAGTCTGATTTTTCTCGTTTCATAGGAGGGGGAGTCAGTTATCGAAGAGAGCTTCCCTTGAATGGTTTTTTCTTTGATGGAGCTCTTTCTTTGAATCACTATTCTCACTTTGGTGAGTCTCGTGATGGTTGGAATCTTCGTCCGGAGTTGGGTTTGATTTTTAGAACAGGCAATGTCTCACTGCTAAAAGGATACACGGCATTTTCTTCCGCCCCTTGGAAAAATAACCAACCGGGTACTTGGGAGTTTGGAATGGCTGTGGAATGGGGTTGGTAAAGCTTTCTTGTAAGAGTAAACGGATTAAAGATATTATATATGTCAACAAAAGTGGCAGAGACTCCGATGATGTCTCAGTACAATAAGATAAAAAGAGAACATCCCGATGCTATATTACTGTTTAGGGTTGGGGACTTTTATGAGACTTTTTGTGAAGACGCCATAACGGTTTCATCTCTGCTCGGCATAACATTGACGAAGCGTGCTAATGGCTCTGCCAGCCATATAGAACTTGCCGGTTTTCCACATCATGCGTTGGATACTTATCTGCCTAAATTGGTAGGATTTGGGAAAAGGGTAGCAATCTGTGATCAGATAGAAGATCCCAAGACCACCAAAAAGTTGGTTAGAAGAGCTGTTACAGAGCTTGTTACGCCGGGACTTACTATGAATGACACGGTGCTTCATGCCAAACAAAACAACTTCTTGGCATCTGTTGTATTTGGAAGTGGAAAGATAGGACTGGCATTCTTGGATCTGTCCACAGGGGAGTTTCTAACAGCTGAGACATATCCTCAGGATGCCGACAAACTGTTGGCAAACTTTGCTCCTAAAGAAGTGCTTCTGCAAAGAGGATTGGAGCGTATGTTCAGGGAGGAGTTTGGAGATAAACTGAATCTCTATCCGCTTGAAGACTTTATCTATACTGAGATGTATGGACGAGACAAGATTTCGGAAGTCTTTGGCGTAAAGAATCTTAAGGGTTTTGGCATAGAGGAAAACAAGCTTTCGATCATGGCGTGTGGTGCCATTCTTTATTATCTGCATGCCACTTGTCATGTTGAATTAGGGCATATTACTTCAATTAGAAAAATGGAAGAAGACAGATATGTCCGGTTGGATAAGTTTACACTTAGAAATCTTGAGATCCTGAAGCCTATGAGTGAAGATGGAGTGGCTCTTGTGGATGTCTTGGACAGAACTTTAACGCCTATGGGTGGGCGTCTCTTAAAAAGATGGATGATATTTCCTCTTCTTGATGTCAAAGAGATCGAGTTTAGGCAAAATGCCGTAGAAGTCTTCATGAAGCAGGGTGAAGCTACGGGAAAGCTCAGAACCCACATGGCTAAGATTGGAGACTTGGAGAGATTGGTCTCCAAGATAGCTGTTGGGCGGATCAATCCTCGTGAACTGTTGCAACTGGCGGAAGCAGTGGGCGAGTTCAATCCAATTAGAACCATCTTAAAGTCTCTTGGCTGCGATACCACGACTCATTTGGCTGAAATGATGACAGACTCTTCCGAAGTGCGTCGAGCCATTGTACAAACAATAGATCCCGAAGCTCCGGCTCTTATGAACAGAGGTGGTCGTGTGATACGTGAGGGGGTACATCCGGAGCTCGATGAACTGCGACGTATTGCCGGAGGAGGAAAAGAGTATCTTATCGAAATCCGAAATAGAGAAGCAGAGCGTACAGGCATTCCAAGTCTGAAAATAGCATTCAACAATGTTTTTGGCTACTACATAGAAGTACGTAATACGCATAAAGAGAGAGTGCCGGACGACTGGATCCGGAAGCAGACTCTTGTGAATGCTGAGAGGTATATCACTCAAGAGCTTAAAGAGTATGAGCAGAAGATTTTAGGAGCAGAGGAGAAGATTGCCATCTTGGAAACAGAGATCTTCACTCGTCTTATATCAAATCTCTCACAGCATATCAAAGAGATACAGAATAATGCAGTAAGAATATCGGAAGTGGATGTGCTTCAGTCTTTTGCGGATGTCTCTACTGCTTATCAATATGCGAAACCGGATGTTAATAATGGACAGGTTATTGAAATAAAAGATGGACGCCACCCCGTCATAGAGCGTCTTCTTCCGACCGGAGAGGCATACATTGCAAATGATCTCTACTTAGACGATAAAAATCAGCAGATCATCATTGTTACGGGACCTAATATGTCCGGTAAGAGTGCTCTGCTACGTCAGACCGCTATCATCTGTCTTATGGCTCAGATGGGTAGCTTCATTCCTGCAAGATCTGCATCTATCGGTCTGGTAGACAGGATTTTTACAAGAGTGGGAGCCAGTGATAATATCTCCAGAGGGGAGTCTACTTTTATGGTTGAAATGACCGAATCGGCAGCCATCTTGAACAGTTTGACCAATAGAAGTCTTGTTCTGATAGATGAACTGGGTAGAGGAACTTCTACCTACGATGGTATCTCCATTGCGAGAGCTATTGTAGAGTATATACATGAATATCCTCACGGCAAAGCAAAAACACTTTTTGCAACGCACTATCACGAACTGAATGAGTTGGAAGCGGAGTACGACAGGATAAAGAACTTTAATGTTTCTGTCAAGGAGGTCGATGGTAAAGTGATTTTTCTCAGAAAACTTCAGCCGGGAGGAAGTGAACATAGTTTTGGTATCAATGTTGCCAAGCTTGCAGGTCTTCCATCAACGATTGTAGAAAGAGCCGGTGATATTCTGCATCAGCTGGAGAAGGGCGATAGAGGAGCGATCCCATCTTTTAATCATAGCGGTTCGAGTAGAGAGGTTGTAGGAAACACTCCTTATCAAATCAGTTTTTTCCAATTAGATGATCCTGTACTCGGTCAAGTTCGGAAAGAAATCATAGGAGTAGATATCAACCATCTGACACCTATCGAAGCATTGAACAAGTTAAGTGAAATAAAAAAAGTAATTACAGGTAAGAACGAATGAAGTTTAGATATGATATAATAGTCGTAGGAGCGGGGCACGCAGGCTGTGAAGCTGCACGGGCTTCGGCGGTAATGGGTTGCTCTGTTTTGCTCATTACGATGGATATGGGTAAGATTGCCCAAATGAGTTGCAATCCGGCTATTGGCGGTATTGCGAAAGGGCAGATTGTTCGCGAGATAGATGCCTTAGGTGGTGCTACGGCGATTGTTACGGATTCCACATCAATTCAGTTTCGGATGCTCAATAGAAGTAAAGGACCTGCCATGTGGAGTCCGAGAGCGCAGAGCGACAGACAGCAATTCTCCATGGCATGGAGACGCATTTTGGAAAATACGGAGAACCTCTATATGTGGCAGGATACCGTAACTCGCTTGCTTTTTTCAGAGGAAGATGGTAGAGTGGAAGGTGTGGAAACCGCTCAGAAGATCTCTTTTTATGCTTCTAAGGTAATACTCACTAATGGCACGTTCTTAAATGGACTTATGCATGTTGGATCTCATCAATGGAAAGGAGGGCGTATTTCGGAACTGGCATCTTACGGCATCACCGAGCAGCTTATCTCAAAAGGGTTTCGTACGGATAGGATGAAGACCGGAACGCCTGCACGGGTAGATGCAAGGAGTATTCGCTTTGACCTCTGTGAGGCTCAGTATGGAGATGAGGATTTCCACCGCTTTTCTTTCTTGCCCGACTCTCGTTTGAAGAATCGTCTCAAGCAGCGTCCTTGCCATATCACTTACACGAATGAGGCAAGTCATACGGAGTTGAGAAATCACCTGGAAGACTCTCCGCTCTACAACGGACAGATTGTAAGTATCGGGCCTCGCTACTGCCCAAGCATCGAGACCAAGATTGTAACTTTTGCGGACAAGAGTCAGCACCAGCTCTTTTTGGAGCCGGAGGGTGAAGATACCACAGAATACTACATCAATGGGTTCTCGTCATCTCTTCCTTTTCAGGTGCAGCTTGATGCTTTGAAAAAGATTCCTGCTTTGGAGCAGGTACATCTTTTAAGACCGGGATATGCCATAGAGTATGATTTCTTTGATCCTACCCAGCTCTATCATACTTTGGAGACAAAACTGATTCCTGGTCTCTATTTTGCCGGTCAGATCAATGGTACCACAGGTTATGAAGAAGCCGCCGGTCAAGGAATTGTCGCCGGAATAAATGCCGCACTGAAAATAAAGAACCTGCCGGAGTTTACACTTGGCAGAGATGAAGCATACATTGGAGTGCTCATAGATGATCTTGTTACAAAAGGGGTGGATGAACCCTATCGGATGTTTACCAGTAGGGCAGAGTATCGCATATTGTTGAGACAAGACAATGCAGACCAGCGACTCACTCCCAGAGGTAGAGAGATCGGATTGGTAGAGGATGAAAGATGGCACGCCTATGAAGCCAAAATGGAATGGATTGGCAGAGTGGATGCTTGCTTGCGCTCTTTGGGTGTTCGTCCTTCTGAGGTAAACGAGCAGCTTCAAGCCTATAACACTACACCTCTAAAGCAGGGTTGTAAGGCGATGGATCTGCTCCTTCGTCCCAATATCCATATTGAACATATGGTTGCAATGCTCCCGGAACTTGCAGAAATCTCTGCTTCTGTCCCTTCGGAATTAAGAGATGAGGTTCTTGAAGCGGTGGAGATTGAGGCAAAATATTCGGGTTATATATTGCGCGAAAAAGAGTTGGCGGATAGAGCAAAGCGTTTGGAGCATATTACGCTTAAAGGTCGTTTCAATTATATGGAAATCTCTTCGCTCTCTACGGAAGCTCGTCAAAAACTTTCTGCCATAGATCCGGAGAATATAGGTCAGGCATCTCGTATTCCGGGTATTTCTCCAAGCGATATAAATATTCTTCTTGTTCTTTGTGGCCGAGTCTGAAAACAAGAAATGTTTCACGTGAAACATAAATATAGATAATGCTGATACCTAAAAAGGACATTCTTGAGACATTGAGCAGCATTCCGGAGCTCCCGGGGTGTTATCGTTATTTGGACAAAAATGAGGATGTCATTTACATAGGTAAGGCAAAGTCGTTGCGCAGAAGGATCGCTTCTTATTTCCAAAAGGAGCATTCGGATGCCAAGACACGTGCTCTGGTAAACACCTTGCAGTGGTTGGAATATTTTGTTGTCGATACGGAGCATGACGCTCTTTTGTTGGAGTATAATCTTATCAAAGAGTATCGTCCTCGCTACAACATCATGCTCAAGAATGGCAACTTTTATCCTTACATCTGCGTCAAGAGAGAGCCTTTCCCAAGAGTTTTTATCACTCACAAGCCGGTTCGTGATGGCTCGGAATATTTTGGCCCATATCCGGCAGGCAAGATGGCGCACACTCTCGTCGGTGTCATTAAGAAAGTCTTTCTTCCTCGCACTTGCAGTCTGAATCTTACACAAGAGAATATTGCGTTGGGACGATTCCGAGTCTGCCTCAACTATCATATTCATCGCTGCCTTGCTCCTTGCGTTGGCAAGCAGAGCGAAGCAGATTACGATGAGAATATCCGTCAGATCAGAGAGGTTTTGAAAGGCAATATCTCGTCCGTAAAGCAAGAACTGTCTGATAGGATGATGCTGTACGCCTCGGAGCTGAAGTTTGAAGAGGCACAAGCCATAAAGCATTCCATCTCCATTTTAGAGAGTTATCAAGCCGCTTCTGCTGTTATTTCTCGCAGTGTGGGAGATGCTTTGGTCTGCTCTTTCTCCGAAGATCTCGGTTCCATCTACCTCAACTATCTGGAGGTGCGGAGTGGCAATATCGTTTCCGGAGAGACGTTGGAGTACAAGAAGAGCCTGTCTGAAGAGCCGGAGGAGTGGCTTTCCACTCTTGTTCAAGAGAGTCTGAATGCTTTGAGACCAGGTATTAAAGAGCTTATTCTTCCTCTTCCCATTGCTTACGTGCCGGAGGGTATTACCGTTACCATTCCTCAAAGAGGCGATAAAAAAAGACTCTTGGAACTTTCGCAGAAGAATGTGGAGCAGTACAAGACCGATAGAGACCGTCAAGCCGAAAAGCTCAACCCCGAACAGCGCAATATGCAGCTCCTTCAAGAGTTGCAGAACATTCTCGGACTGCCGGGGCTTCCATACCACATGGAGTGCTTTGACAACTCCAATATCCAGGGTTCTTCTCCCGTTGCAGCCTGCGTTGCTTTTATTGGAGGCAGGCCGGCAAAAGAGTTGTACAGGCACTATCACATACGATCCGTGCAGGGGCAGGACGACTATGCCTCCATGGCAGAGGCGGTGCAGAGACGCTATACCGCCTTTATCGAAGAGGATAGAGAGCTGCCGGATCTCATTATTGCCGATGGGGGTAAAGGGCACATGGAGACCATCAGAAAGACATTGGAGGATATGGGGCTGGCTATTCCCATTCTCGGGCTTGCTAAAGACCGGAAGCACAAGACCGCAAATATCCTCTACGGAAATCCTCCTGAGGTTGTCGGCATCATGCAGCGTTCGCCGGTGTTTCTGCTTTTGGAGCGTGTGCAGAACGAAGTCCATCGCTTTGCCATCAAGTTTCACCGGGAAGTTCGTAGCAAGTCGCAGACACATTCGGAGCTGGACACCATCCACGGCATAGGATCTGCTTCCAAAGCGAAGCTCTTGAAGCATTTCAAGAGTGTCAAGAAGATCCGTGAGGCGTCGCTTGAAGACATAGAGATTATTTTGGGCAGAGCCAAGGCGCGGCTCGTCCATGAATATTTCCATACAAAAAGTAATGAGTAAATTTGGGCTATGAAAGTAGTGGTACAGAGAGTCCGGTCTTCCCGGCTCACCGTTGACGACAAAGAGATCTCCCGAATAGGGGAGGGACTGCTTATCCTTATCGGCATCGCTTGTGATGATGACGATAAAGACATCGACTATATCGTCCGCAAGTGTGTCCGCCTTCGCATCTTCGACGATGCAGATGGCGTCATGAACAGGAGCGTGCTTGATGTTGGCGGAGAGGTGATGCTTGTCTCGCAGTTTACCCTCATGGCATCCACGCAGAAGGGCAACCGTCCCTCTTACATACACGCTGCTCCCGGAGAGATCTCCGAGCCTTTGTACGAGAAAGCCGTGCAGGCATTCGAGCAGGCGCTGGAAAAGCCGGTGGCACGCGGCGTATTCGGGGCGGATATGCAGATTACACTGACCAACAACGGACCTGTTACCATCATTATCGACTCAAAAAACGCATAAGACATGAAGCAGGAGCTTACCCTTTCCGAGCTGCAAGAGCAGGTCGATGGCTGGATCAGGCGTTACGGCGTGCGCTATTTCGATCCTCTCACCAACATGGCTGTTCTCACCGAAGAGGTGGGCGAAGTGGCACGCATCATGGCTCGTTTGTACGGGGAGCAGCAGGCAAAGGAGGGAGAGAAGCTCGATCTGGAAGACGAGCTGGCGGATCTTCTTTGGGTCGTTGCCTGTATTGCGAACCAGACCGGCTGCGATCTTACCGCCGCCATCCGAAAGAACTTCCTCAAGAAGACCGAAAGAGACAAAACAAGACACATCAATAATCCTAAACTCAACAATCAACATGAACAGCAGTAACAGATATACGGACGCGTTTGCAAAGTTTCGTCCGGCGCTGACAGAAGAAGAGACAACACTTGAAGTCGAAAAGATCCTCTCCAAGTATGGCAATACGCTCCACACCGTGGACAACATCAAGTTTCTCCACAGCGTGGTAGACCTCACCTCGCTATCCGCAACGGATCATGACGTGCAGATCATGCAGTTTGTCGAGCAGGTCAATGCCCTCGACAGCAACAGACCCGACATCCCTCACGTCGCAGCCATCTGCGTCTATCCCAACTTCGTCTCCACCGTCAAGAACGCCCTTTCCGCCCGGGGCGTCAATATCGCAGCCGTCTCCGGGGGCTTCCCATCCTCCCAGACTTTTCCGGAGGTAAAAGTGGTCGAGACCGGTCTTGCCGTCGAAGATGGAGCCGATGAGATAGACATCGTACTGCACGTCGGCAACTTCCTTTCCGAAAACTACGAAGAAGTCGCAGACGAAATCTTGGAGCTGAGAGAGGTAACGAAGGGCAGGCACCTCAAGGTGATCTTGGAGACCGGAGCGTTGAAGAGCACCGAAAACATACGCAGGGCTTCCATCCTATCCCTCTTCTGCGATGCCGACTTCATCAAGACCTCCACCGGCAAAGAGTATCCCGGCGCAACCCTCAACGCGGCCTACACCATGGCGACCGTCTTGAAGCAGTATGCCGAGCTCTTCGGAGAAAAGCGCGGACTCAAAGTATCCGGAGGAGTGCGCACCACAGAGGATGCCCTCCGCTACCTTGCCATTGTCAAAGAAGTGCTTGGGGACGAATGGCTTACCCCCGACCTTTTCCGCATAGGTGCGAGCAGCCTTGTGGCAGACTTGCAGAAAGAGATCGGAGAATAACGCAGGGGATCTTCCCAGCATCCCAATCGGAGCCATCCCGGAAAGAGCAAAATCTTTCCGGGATGGCTTCTTTATAGCCCCCATCTGCCCCCCGCCATGCCACATTCTATATTTAGCTTGTTCTGTATATTGCTGAAAATCAATCTATTCATTTTTTTTCTTCTCCTCCCGAAGGCACTAAAAATTTCGGGCAAAAGCCACATAGGCGGATCCGATTCCGAAAGAGGTAAAATTTCTGTCCGCATGAAAATCCTTTTTTATTCGCACAAAAATCCCCTCCCATTCGCACAAAAATCTCCTCCTCTTCGCACAAAAATCTCCTCCCATTCGCACGAAAATATATTTTTGTGCGCAGATAAAAATATGTCCGCAAGCATAAAAAATATTTCCAATTCGTATAAAAATATATTTTCCTGCCTATGAAAATATATTTTTATGCCCGGATCGCCACAACTCTTATGCTAAAGAAAATACTTTTTCTGCGCATGCAGATATTTTTTCGTCCGCATGAAAATTTATTTTCTTGGCCACGGAAATTTTTTTCTATGCCCATGAAAATTTATTTTCTTGGCCACGAAAATTTATTTTCTTGGCCACAAAAATTTTTTTTCTTGGCCACAGAAATTTTTTTTCTTACCTACGGAAATATTTTTTCTTACCTACGAAAATATTTTTTCTTACCTACGAAAATATTTTTTCTTACCTACGGAAATTTATTTTCTTACCTACGAAAATATTTTTTTGTACGTACGAAATTTTCATGCTCTCCGAAACCGACCTTTTCTCTTTTCCCGATCCCGGTTTTCCGTCTCGGCACAAAAAAAGCAGTGCCGGCACTTATCGCACCGGCACTGCCCGAATTTGTCTACAATATTTTACGCCCCNACAAAAAAAGCAGTGCCGGCACTTATCGCACCGGCACTGCCCGAATTTGTCTACAATATTTTACGCCCCGCCACTTCGGGGTGAGGGGAGTTTTCCCTATTCTTCAATATCTACCGTCCACCCTTTGTCTGTGGCTATCTTCTTGTTGCACGCCGCCGTACCCGGATTGTCTGCTATCCAGATCTTCTTCGCGCCTTCTGTCTGCCCTTTTACATCGGGAAGTGTGCGGAATATCTCGTTCAGCGTCTCCGCGCTCAGCTTACAGTTACGGATATATAACGCATCATTTATGCTGCGCGAGATCNCTTTTACATCGGGAAGTGTGCGGAATATCTCGTTCAGCGTCTCCGCGCTCAGCTTACAGTTACGGATATATAACGCATCATTTATGCTGCGCGAGATCTTCAAGGAGCTAAGATTCGGGGTATCCTCGCAGTCCAACCGTGTCAAAGCCGTGTTCTTGCTCACATCCAGCGAGGTGAGGGAGTTACTGTGACAGTACAACTCTTTCAACGCGGTGTTCTTGCTCACATCCAGCGAGGCGAGGGAGTTTGAGTGGCAGTTCAACCGTGTCAAAGTGGTGTTCTTGCTCACATCCAGCGAGGTGAGGGAGTTAGAGAAGCAGACCAACTCTGTCAAAGCGGTGTTCTTGCTCACATCCAGCGAGGTGAGGGAGTTATCGGAGCAGCCCAACACTTTCAAATCGGTGTTCTTGCTCACATCCAACGTGGTGAGGCTGTTAAAGCTACAATGAAAACTGTATATCTTTCCATATACCGTAATGGTCTGAGCTCCGAGTATGTACTCTTGATCGGTGTCGAATGTGGTTACACTCTCGCCTGCATCTTTGACCTTGTTGTTGTTCAGGTCTATCCAGACATCCGGACGATCTTCGGCTTCTGCATCTATATCAAGCGTTATCGTCTCGCCCACCTTTTTCTCTGTCGTCAAGGTGATGGAAGGAAGATCCTCTTCCACGTCTTCGCCCAAGATCGTCAGGCGGTTATCTTTCCACTCTGCCCGTACACGATACGCCTTGCCCGGAGTCATGGAGAATGCTTTGGCTATCTTCTTGTTCTTGGAGAGCTGAGTCCCGTTGTCTGTCTGCACCGATATGCCGAACTCCGGAATGCTGTTGCCTGTCGGACGATGCCACNGCTTTGGCTATCTTCTTGTTCTTGGAGAGCTGAGTCCCGTTGTCTGTCTGCACCGATATGCCGAACTCCGGAATGCTGTTGCCTGTCGGACGATGCCACACCGCAAACGTGTGTGTCGCTCCCGGTGCCACCGAGACTGCCGAACCGGACTCTTCCAACGGGTTGGGTTTGTCGCCGTCTGCCTCCATCACTTCGTCCGTCATCGGTTTGTAGAGATGGTATTTGCCGTTGCGGGGCAGGTATCTCCACTCTTCCGCTGCCGGATCGACGGCATAAAGGTGGCAGTTGTTAACCCGGAGTGTGGTGGAGGAGCCGTTCTTGAGATCCACGTACTCTATCGAGCCAAGATAGTCGAACGGCAGAGCCATTTCCTCTTCTCCCTCCGGAGATATATCCCTCTTGGCAATCACCGGAACGGCAATATCCTCCAAGCGGTTGGCTCTCAACGGCAGGATGTCCAAAAGGATCTCTCCCCTCTCTACGCTCACGCCTGTTCCCGGTACTCCGCAGAAGGCGTGGATGGTGTACTCTTCCGAAGTGTCTATGCTTTCGGGCACTTCGATATGCAGCTTCGCACGCTTGCCGTTGTTTTCGATTCTGCCTATGGCTGCTTCCACGGGGTCTGTCAGAACATCGCCCTGCTCGAAGACGAACGTTACCATGTCTCCCGATTTCCATTTGGCTATAAGCGTGCTGTTGTCTGCCGACTTCTTCAGCTCCACGCGCATTCCGCCTCCATCCTGAGGCATGGATGCCGTAAGGGTGAGCTGTCTGCTTCTTTTTCCCGTAGGCAGATCTTCCCGTTCGTTCCGGCAGCCGGTTGCCAGCAGAACCAGCAGCAGCGTCAGCGCGCATACTGCTTTGGTGTATATATTACATGTAAGTCTCATCTGATTCTGTATTTATGGTTTATGGTTTATGTTCTTTTCGCTTTTGTCGGTCATCATAGATCCACGATTTCAAGGTCGGAAAGATCTCCTTTTCCCTCTTTCGCTGCTTTATCCAGCTTCTGTTTGTAGGTCTCCGCCTCGCTCTGAAGCTCAGCAATGCCGGAGAGCAGGCTCTCTTTCTTCTCTTTCAGTTCGTTGTACTCGCTTTCGTGAAGCAGATCTTTCTTCGCTTCTATCTCATCGCTCAAGCTGTCGATCTCACTCTTGATGCCGTTGATCTTCTTTAGAAGGGCTTCCATGAGCTTGATCTTTTCGTTGATGCTCTTGTCGGAAGACTTGATGCCGGCGAGCTCTTTCTCGCCATTGTCTATCTTTTCTTCAAGTTCTTCGGCTTTCTTCTTGAGAGCCTTGTACTCTTCGGTGATCTTGCTCTTTACCGTAACTTCGCAACCGGCTGTCTTGCCGCCATCCTCCGTTGTGGCGGTGATGGTCGCTTTACCCGGTTTGTGGGTCGTTACTTTGCCTTGATTGTCCACCGTGGCAATGTCCGATGCGGAGCTGCTCCAGCGTACCGCCTTGTTGTCTGCATCGGCAGGCTGTACGGTGGCGGTGATCGTAAAGCTTTCACCTTCGATAACGCTCTTCTCTGTCGGGGAGACGGTGATGCCCGTTACCTTGACCTCTTTCTTGGTGACGGTTACTTGGCANGTGATCGTAAAGCTTTCACCTTCGATAACGCTCTTCTCTGTCGGGGAGACGGTGATGCCCGTTACCTTGACCTCTTTCTTGGTGACGGTTACTTGGCAAGTGGCTGTCTTACCGCCGTCTGCCGTTGTGGCAGTGATGGTCGCACGCCCCGGCTTGTGTGTGGTAACACGACCATTGTCATTAACGGAAGCGATGTACGAAGCCGAACTGCTCCACGTTACCGTCTTGTTGTCCGCATCGGCAGGAAGCACTGTGGCGGTGATGGTAAAGCTTTCACCTTCTACTACGCTCTTCTCTGTCGGAGATACGGTGATACCGGTTACCTTGATCTCTTTCCTCTTCACCGTTACCCGGCAGGTGGCTGTCTTACCGCCATCCACGGATGTAGCAGTAATGGTGGCACTGCCTTCCTTATGCGTGGTTACCTCTCCGTTGCTGTCAAC
>NZ_JRAP01000018.1:0-392 GCF_000768895.1 Porphyromonas sp. COT-108 OH2963
TTACTGGCTGTATCCCTGTCTGTTATGGGATGCAAGAAAGATCCCAAAGAGCCTGCAAAAGCTCCCACGGTAGCAACCGGCTCTGTTTCCAACATCACCACAACAAGTTTCGAGTGCGAGGGGAATGTCTCTGCAGATGGCGGAGCGGCGGTTACGGATCGTGGTGTCTGCTATGCCATGAGTTCTGCTCCCACTATTTCCAACGATAAAGTCTCCGGAGGCTCCGGGACCGGCAGCTTCAAGGTTAGCATCGGCAACCTTACTCCGGGCAAGGTCTACCATGCACGTGCGTACGCAACCAATTCCGCCGGTACGGCTTACGGGCAGGAGGTGAAAGTAACCCTGGTGAAGGTGGTGGAAGGCATCGCTGTATCTCCTACGGAAAAGAGCGT
>NZ_JRAP01000019.1:0-17416 GCF_000768895.1 Porphyromonas sp. COT-108 OH2963
TGATCGCGACAGGATTCAAACCTGTAACCTTCTGATCCGTAGTCAGATGCTCTATTCAGTTGAGCTACGCGACCCTATCCTTTTCAGGAAAGACGGTGCAAAGGTAGGTATTCTTTAGGATATATCAAAACTCTACTCCGCTTTTTTGTCAATCTCTTTCCCTTTATGGCTCTTTTTGCCTATATCGCAAGCATTGCAGCCCGGACACTTGTCGTTCTCTTTCGGAGCCTTGAAAAGCTTCGCCGCATTCCGTAGCAGAATGAGCGTTACAGCACCTATGATGATATATACTATAATGTCTTGAAGCATGGTTATAGGAATAAGGACTATGTGAATAGCTTTCCGACCAGTGTGGCAGTAAAGGCTACCAACCAAGCCAAAGAGCAGGAATATATCATGCTAAAGAGTGCCCACTTTGCGCTGCCGCTCTCTCTGCCGATCGCAACTATCGTTGCAATACAGGGGAAATAGACCAGAACAAACAGCATGAAGGAGAACATCATCACCGGAGTATAGGCGGGAGAACCGTCGGAAAGTGTGGCTTGAGAAAGCCTGTCCTGTAGTCCGGCTTCGTTTTCCATGTCTCCGGTGTACAACACTCCCATAGTACTTACCACAACTTCCTTGGCAGGCAGTCCGCTAAGCAGTGCCATGGTCAGCTTCCAATCGTAATCCATGGGTGAGAATATCGGTTGGAGAGCTTTTCCCATCTTGCCTATGTAAGAGTTTTCCTGCTGATACATGGATGCCAACTGATCGTCAGAGAGATCTTGGAGCGTGTTGTTCTCTGCTTTCATCTGCTCTATACCCGTTGCAATGTCTGCTTCATTTCCTCTTGGGAAGTAGCTTAAACACCATATCACAATGGATGCAAGCAGAATGGTGGTACCCATTTTGGTGAGATACTGCTTAGCTTTATCCCACATGTGCAACAGAATACTCTGAGTGGTGGGAAGGCGATAAGGAGGCAGCTCCATAACGAAAGGCACATCTTCTTCCTTGATAAAGAATTTTCTGAGGAAGAATGCCGTGAGCAGTGCAAGCAGTATACCTATAATGTAGATGGAGAAAACCACAGTCCCGGCGTAGGCACTGAAGAACGCACCCGTGAGTAGAATGTAGACCGGAAGCCTTGCGCTGCAACTCATAAAGGGAAGTATCAGCATCGTGATGAGTCTGCTGTTTTTGCTCTCTATCGTTCTGGTTGCCATGATAGCCGGAACATTGCATCCGAAGCCCATGATAAGGGGGATGAAACTCTTCCCATGAATACCCATGGAGTGCATCAGCTTGTCCATGATAAAGGCTGCCCGCGCCATGTATCCGGTGTCTTCCATAAAGGATATAAAGACATAGAGGATCATGATATTGGGCAGGAAGACTATAACACCCCCTACTCCTCCTATGATACCATCACAGATAAGGTCTTGAAGAGCCCCTTCCGGAAGAATGGCTCGTACCGCTTCTCCCAGCCACGCAACACCTGCTTCGATCCATTCCATAGGATATTCTCCCAATGTGAATGTGGTTTGGAACATCAGGTACATGAAGAGGAGAAAGATAGGGAAGCCCCAAATACGATGCGTGAGCCAGTAGTCTATCTTTTGATCTCTGCCTTTGAGATGATCCACTTTCGAGTCGAGCGTCTCTCTCAAAGCACCATTGATAAATCCGTAGCGGGTATCGGTGATTACATCCGAGAGGTGTCGAGAGTAGCTTTCGGAGTATGTTTTAGAGATGTATCTTGCTTTGGTGAGCAGAAAAGCTCCTTTCGGGATCTCTTTTTCCACCTTGCCGGTGTAGAGAGGATCACCTTCCAAGAGTTTTATGGCAATATACTCTTCGGCACCATGACACCATGAAAGGTGTGGCTGATCTGCTGTTGCCTGTCGTATAAACTCGGCTAACTCGTCCCGATGCTTGACGATCTCCAAAGAGTAAGGCATAGGCACTTTGCGCTGAAGGGTGCAAGAGCCGGCATAGACCATGTGAACACAGTTGAAGAGCTCCTCTTTCCCCTCTCCTTTTCTCGCTACGGTCGGAACAACCGGCGTCCCCAACAGCTGGGACAACAAGGGTATGTTGAGCTTGCTGCCACTGGCTTCAAACTCATCGAACATATTCAGAGCAATAACCATGGGGATACCCGTCTCAAGCAGTTGGGTTGTGAGATAAAGATGTCTCTCCAAATTGGTGGCACTGATGACATTCACGATAACATCCGGTCGCTTATCTCCCGAAAGGAAGTCCTCTATATATTTCTCTTCCGGGCTGTATGAGGTGAGAGAGTAAGTACCGGGAAGGTCTATGATGTCGAAGTTTATATCGCCTGTTTTATACTTGCCATGCTTGGCATCGACCGTAACACCGGAATAGTTGCCCACGTGTTCGTGTGTTCCGCAACAAGCATTAAACAGAGAGGTTTTTCCGCAGTTCGGATTGCCTAAAAATGCAACGGAGATTTTTGTATCGGCAGGGATCTCTTTTTTTGTCCCATTCCCTAAAATATCGGGATGGATATTGGGGTCGTGCTTAACGACAGGAGCCGATGCGTTGGTGCTGTGCTCCTTGCTTAAACTCTTATTTACATAGATATGTTGAGCCTCTTTTCTACGAAGAGAGACCTCATAGTTCATTACCTTGTACTCTATCGGGTCTTGCAGCGGAGCATTACGAACGACCAGAACATCCTGCCCCGGAACAAATCCCATTTCGAGAATACGTTTTCTAAAATGCCCGGTTAGACGAACATCAACAATACTACCGGATTCTCCTTCTTTAAGTTCAGAAAGTTTTACTGTCATGGTTCAAATATACTTTCTTTGTCTATACCCCAAAATACCTATATATGGTTATTTAAGTGAATGGTATCGATCAGCTTTTTTTGTTCCCGAATATCTTGTATGCGATGAGGCTGCTCAAGAAACCGACCAATAAGATCGTGAAAATGGAGACAACAATATCCAAGAATCTCAACTCTACCGGATACGAGTCTATGAGAAAAGCTCCACTGTTCGAGGTGGCAAGCTTTACAAGACCGAACTGTGCCTGTAAGACCACCAGGAAGATACCTGTGGCTATTCCTATAACCCCTCCCATAAAGGAGAGTATAAACCCTTCCGTGATGACGATACTTCTGGTCATCCACTTTTCTGCACCCAATGCTCTGAGCGTTTCTGTGTCTTTACGCTTCTCGATGATAAGCATCCCTAATGTGCTTACAATGCTAAACAGAGAGAGCAGGAGTACGAACAGAAGGATGGAAAAGGAGATCCATTTTTCGATCTTATTGATTCGGAAGATGTCGGGGTGCTGTTGTTCCCGGTCTTTAACCACAAAATTGCTTCCCAACAAACGAGACAGCTTTTTCGCTGTTCGTTTTGTGGTGCTTTCTTGAGCAAGTTTCAGAGATATTTCGCTTATGGTATCCGAGTCGTACTGAAGGAGTGTGCGGAGAAGCTCAATGGGAAGAAAAGATATTGTACCGTCTTCACTCTGATCCACTCGAAATACCCCGGAGATGAAGACATCGGATGTCCTGAAGTTTCTGTCCGGTCTTACCATGGAGAGAGAGCCTATCCGACGAGGCACAATAATCTGTACCGGCAGATCCATACCGGCATTGACGCCGAGCTTGGAAGCTATCCCTACTCCCATTATGAGCTGTGGAAGAGAGTCTTTTTCAAGTAGAAACTCTCCATCAAACAGGCTTTGATGAAGCGGAACAACCTGAGAAAAATAGTCGTCTATACCATAGAGAATGACCGGGATGGTATTCTCTTCAAACACCAGCATGGCTTGACCTTTCAGTCCGAAAGCGTATTTCTCAATCTCCGGATCGTTATCCAGCAGTTCGGCGACAGTGCTTAAAGAAAAAGGCTTACCCTCTTTCTGCTCTACGATCAGGTCGGGAGTGAAATTTTTGTACTGCCCTTTCGTGAAACTCTCAAAGCCGTTAAAGACGGAAAAGAGAATGACCATCGCAATACCAACCACGGCAATGGAAGATGTGGCAATGGTTGCAATAATGTTTACAGCGTGTGTGGATTTCGGAGCATGGAAGTATCTCCATGCAATGAACAGGATTGTCTTCCACTTATTAAAGATCATTGCTTCAACAGCTCATCTATTCTACTTATGATCTTTTCACTATCATCTTTGAGGAAGATAAGCTCCGGAATGATTCGCAGCTGTGTATGTACTCGCTTCCCAAAATCGTATCGGATTGTCGCTGAATTCTGTTGTATTGCTTTTATCAGCTCGTCAGCCTTACTGTCCGGAAAGATACTGAGGAACACTCTTGCCTGACTAAGATCCGGCGTTACGCGTACTTCGCTCACGGTGATCAGTACTCCCGGAGTTTTTTTAGTCTCAAGGAGGAAAAGCTCTCCCAGCTCTTTTTGAATCAGACGAGAGATCATGCTCATTCTTTTATTGTCCATACTATTGTTGTGTGTCTGTTTGTTTAATGCTTAGAGTGAGTCCGTCTCGCAGAGGGAGTATGACGGTGGAGAGTTCGGGCTGCTCTAAAAGATAGTCGTTAAAGTTTCTGATGGATACCGTTTGCTCGTCCTGCGCTTCCGGTTCTATCACTTTCCCGTCCCAAAGAGTATTATCGGAGATGATGAGCGAACCTGCCGGCAGTCGCTTCAAAACCAGCTTGACATACTCGATATAGTGCCTCTTATTGGCATCTATATATACGATGTCTGTCTCTTCAAGCGGAAGAGTAGGAAGAATCTCCAGAGCATCTCCAAAGTAGAGACGGATCTGCTCTTTCCATTCACTTTGGTCGAAATATCGTCTGAGAAAATCCTCCATTTCGTCATTCAGCTCAATGGTGTGGACTACTCCTTTTTCGGATAATCCCTCAGCCAGACAGAGTGTGGCATAGCCGGTATAAGTGCCTATCTCGATAACGTTTCGGGGAGATTTGAGCTTGGACAGAAGAGCCAACAAACGCCCCTGATGATGCCCGGACATCATTCTCGGTCTCACCAGATGGGTATGCGCATCCCTGTACAGCTTTTTGAGGAGCGGTGGTTCCGGAGATATGTGCTCCAGTATGTACTCCTCCAAAGCCAGTAGTTCTGCCTCTGTTTTATCGTTCTGTCCGGATATCATTACTGCTTATCGGGGTTGTTTTTATGGTAGAAGTCCAAAGCCTCCTGCACTTTATTCAGTTCCAATCTCGTTGTACCCACTTCTTCTGCCAGAGTACCGCTGACGTAGGCAACCATATCCTCTTTCTCTATCTGTCCCGTGCGCAAAAGCTCTTTCAGCGCACCTATGTAGTAGTCTATCTTGCCTCCGCACTTCTCTTGTACAACGGCCTTTACGCCATAAGAGAGAGCAAGTTCTCGTGCCGTCCGTTCCTTATAACATATTGCAAATACGGTGGCACGCCCTCTGTATGCTGCGATATTTCTGCAAGTGCGTCCGGTAAAGCTGTCTGTAACAATCGCTTTAACTCCCAGTTTACTGATGCTCTTCACGGCTTGTTTGGATAGAAAAGAGGTAACGTCTAAGTCTTGAGGCTCTATCGGTACCCTTATATCCTGCTCTTCGAGCTTGCTTTTCTCTGCCTCTCTTATAATGCTCGTCATGGTTCTTACAGCCTCTACCGGATATTTCCCATTGGCGGTCTCTCCGGAGAGCATCACGGCATCCGTCCTGTAAAAAATAGCGTTGGCAACATCGGAGACCTCGGCTCTTGTGGGGCGAGGCGAGTATATCATGGTGTGCAACATCTGTGTTGCCACTATCACGGGCTTTTTCTTCGCAATGGCTTTCCGTATGAGCAGACTCTGTATCGCCGGAATTTTCTCTTGCGGTACCTCTATGCCGAGATCTCCCCGTGCTATCATGATACCGAAGGCATGGTCTAATATCTCATCTATATTGTCTATACCCTCTTGGTTTTCAATCTTTGCGATGATCTTTATAGGGCTGTTGTGGCGATCCAAAATCTCTTGGATGTCCAAGACGTCCTGCTTGTTTCTGACGAAAGAGTGTGCTATAAAGTCCACGTCTTTCTCTATGCAGTAGTTGATGGTCTCTATGTCTCTTGGAGTGAGAGAGGGCAGATTGATCCTGACACCCGGTACATTTACGCTCTTTCTGCTACCCAAGATACCATCGTTAAGTACAGAGCAGACGATCTTATCCGGAGTCTTCTCTATGACGCAAAGCTCCAAAAGTCCGTCATCTATAAGGATGTGAGAGTCGGGAGCTATATCCTTGTGAAGATCCCGATAGGTTACGCAGATACACTCTTTGGTTGTAAGTGTATCCGGATCGCTTTTCAGCAGAACGGTGCTTCCTCTTCTAAACTCTATGGGTTCGCTACATATCGTTGTCCGGATCTCCGGTCCTTTGGTGTCCATTAAGATAGCAACGTCTCCGGCTACGGCGCGAGTGTTATCCACTACCCGGTCAAAGCCCTCTCTGTCCATGTGTGCAGAGTTGAGCCTGACAACATTGACACCCTCCTCTATAAGCTCTTTAAGAAAAGGGATGTCGCACTTTCTGTCCGATATCGTTGCTACGATTTTGGTCGCTTTCTTCATATCTGTTTTTCTAAATCTTTAATATCCCGGTTTCGGATAACCCTTTCCCGGATTATCCATTGCGTCTCGACAACAGATGGGCTATGGCAAGTCTGTAACCATCCAGCCCGAAGCCGGAGAGTATCCCTGCTGCTTCTGCTGCCGTAACCGATTTCTGTCTGAACTCTTCCCGCTTGTAGAGATTGGATATGTGCACCTCCACCACAGGAACGGTTATGGCTGCGATGGCATCTCTAAGGGCATAGGAGTAGTGCGTCAAAGCTCCCGGATTGAGAACAATGCCTCCGGAGAGCGATCTTATATCGTGCAGATAGTCTATGATCTCGCCTTCATGGTTGCTTTGGAAATATCTGATATCCACGTTGTGGTATATATCTCTCAGCTTCTCCAAGTATTCCTCAAAGTCCGTACTCCCGTATATCTCAGGCTCTCGTTCGCCCAAAAGGTTCAAATTGGGGCCGTTGATGATGTGAATTATCTTCATATCCGCAATCTCTATTTCTTATTACACAAAGGTAGGATAATTGCTTCACTTTATAAAATAGAGGTGTTGAAAAAGTATCGGTCGTTGTAAGATGCAAAAAGGTTGGTATTTGAGATCCTTTTTGCATTCGTTTGCCTCATGAGTGGGCCTCTGTTTTTATATATTTCATCCCCTCTGGAAAATGCGTTTTTCTCCTTTCTCTATTTTCTCTTTTTGGGTTGTTTTCAGAGCACATCCGAGTTGTTAAATCGGGATCGTTTTATTAACACAAATTTCGATGCCTGTTCACCCAAAACAGTAAAGC
This sequence comes from Porphyromonas sp. COT-108 OH2963, assembly GCF_000768895.1. Classification (NCBI taxonomy): domain Bacteria; kingdom Pseudomonadati; phylum Bacteroidota; class Bacteroidia; order Bacteroidales; family Porphyromonadaceae; genus Porphyromonas; species Porphyromonas sp. COT-108 OH2963. Next base: position 7,358 of record NZ_JRAP01000019.1, read on the forward strand.
AATATATTTTGTCGGCTTAACGTATTTAATTTTTCAGTGAACACGTTTACTGATTTCATTTAATACGTTTACCGGATTCAATTAACGTGTTTAGAATTTTTATTAGTGTGCTGATAATTAGGTGTTTATCGTTTTGCTCCATTTTTGAGGCTCTTTGGCGTGATTTCTTCATTAAGATTTCTAAACACAACAATGGGGATAAATTGATCTTTATTAACTCGAAAACAGCCCATGAAACCGACCGAGAGGAGAAAAGTTTTGGAATCAGCCCTCTTTTTTATCCTTTTGGTTATTAGTGGTTTGTGTCGGTTTTAGTGTGATTGGCTCTATTTTTCTTCAAAAAATCCTCTTTCGGAAGGAATTTTTAGGGGTGAAACACGAACCTTTTGGGGAGTTTTTATATAAAAGAAATGTTATAAATGGGTCTTTGTTTGAAATTATGGCGGTGTTCAAATGTGATATTTATTTTTGTGATGTCTTGATTTTGATAATTGATGATATAAAAAGAAAATTGGAGGAGTGGCTTAATCGGGATAGATGGTCTTGTGCCTTCTTTGGTTGTTCCCGGTTTATTGTATAAGTCCGGCTCTGTTTTACGAAGAAAGTAGTTGATAATTATTGATTTGCATTGTGTCCGAAATGATGCGTGTGGCTTTCGGAATGAGGTAATGACTCCTCCTTTTATTCCCCCTTTCCACATCCTCTTTTTATCGTTTCCAAGTGTACGCTTTTCCCGTGATATTAACACCGCTTAAGTGTTTGATGTTGGGTGGTTTTTAACTTCCGATACGGGGATGCAGAATATCACTAATTATATGTATCTTTGCAAGCGTATTAAACGAACTAAGAAGAATATATGAATCGCTGGTTGAAATATCTACTCATAGCCATGTGGGGCTTATTCCTTTTGATAGGAAGCGGAACCCTGCTTATGTTCTTTCTTATAGCCAAGGGTAAGATAGGCTATATGCCACCCATTGAAGACCTTCAAAATCCGATAGATAAGTATGCTTCTCAAGTGATTTCCGAAGATGGACAGCTCTTGGGATCTTATGCTTTGAAAAACAATAATCGTATATACATCACCTATCAGGATCTCTCTCCTGCTCTTGTCAATGCCCTCATATCCACAGAAGATGTCCGGTTTACCCAACATTCGGGTATAGATATGCGCGGATTCTTGCGTGCGGTAGTGAAAACCGGATTGATGCGGCAGAAGAATGCCGGTGGGGGTAGTACCATAACTCAACAGCTGGCAAAGCAACTCTACTCTCCCTCCGCAGACAGCAAGGTGGAGCGGCTTTTACAGAAGCCCATAGAGTGGGTTATAGCTGTCGAGCTTGAGAGATATTATACCAAAGAGGAGATTATCAATCTCTATCTGAATAAGTTTGACTTCCTCTACCAGGCAGTGGGTATAGAGAGTGCCTGCAAGACATACTTCGATGTCAAGCCGAGAGACCTGAAAACGGAACAGGCGGCACTACTGGTAGGAATGTGTAAAAATCCATCGTTGTACAATCCGGTACGTTATCCGGAAAGGGCTATGCAGCGTCGTAACGTGGTATTGGACCAGATGAGGAAAGCCGGACACTTGACCGCTGTGGAGTGCGACTCGCTTAAAAATATCCCGGTAGAGCTTCGTTTCCGCGTGAGAAACCACAGAGAAGGCTTGGCAACCTATTTCAGAGAGCATCTGAAGCAGGTGCTCATGGCAGATAAGCCGGAGAGAAGCAAGTATCAAAAGTGGCAGAAAGATCAGTATGAAAGAGACTCTGTGGCTTGGGCTACGGATCCTCTCTACGGCTGGTGCAAGAAAAACAAGAAGAGCAACGGGGAGCATTATAACCTCTACACCGATGGGCTGAAGATATACACCGGTATAAATGCCATAATGCAACGCTATGCCGAGGAGGCTGTAAGAGAACATCTCGGAAATGATCTCCAAAAACGCTTTGAGAGAGAGAAGAAGGGCAGAAGCTATGCCCCCTATTCCAGAAATCTTTCTACGCAGGAACGTGCCAAGATTTTGCGTAAGTCTTTGGAGCAGAGCGACAGATACAGAAAGATGAAAGCCGATGGCAAAAGCGAAAAAGAGATAGACATCGCTTTCGATACCCCTACCGAAATGAATGTCTTTACGTGGAAAGGGTATAAAGATACCGTGATGACCCCAAGAGACAGTATCCTCTACTATAAGGGTTTTCTGCGTAGCGGATTTATGGCAATGGATAATCTTACCGGACAGGTAAAGGCATACGTCGGAGGAATAGACTATACAGCGTTTCAGTATGACATGGTTTCGCTCGGGCGCAGACAGGTCGGCTCCGTGATGAAACCGTTTCTCTACTCCATGGCGATGGGGGAAGGCTTTACGCCTTGTGACGAAATGCTTCATGTGCCGCAAAGTATTACGACCGAAGCCGGAACGGTGTGGACTCCTAAGAATGCAAGGAGCACACGAGTGGGTGAAATGGTTAGCATCAACTGGGGACTCCAAATGTCAGACAACTGGGTTACGGCTTGGCTTATGAGTCATCTCTCTCCGTACGCGTTCGTGGACTTGTTGAGATCTTTTGGCATCACGGGACATTTGGATCCTGTACCGAGTATTTGCCTCGGAACACCGGATATATCCGTTTCGGAAATGGTGAGCGGATACTCTGCTTTTGCCAATGGCGGACTTCGTGTAGCACCTCTGCTCGCCACACGGATAGAAGACCAGTATGGAAATGTGCTGGCTACATTCCAGCCTAAGATGTATGAGGTGTTGTCGGCAGAAGCCGCGTACAAGACTCTCTATATGTTACGAAACGTAATGGATGGCGGTACCGGTAGCCGGGTAAGATATCGCTACAACGTGAAAGCACCTATGGGCGGAAAAACAGGTACTTCTCAGAGACACGCCGACGGGTGGTTCATGTGCTTTACTCCTTCTTTATCTACGGGTTGTTGGGTAGGAGGAGAAGATCCGGATATTCACTTCGATACTATTGCAGACGGTCAGGGTGCTTCCATGGCACTGCCTATCGTCGCTCTGTTTATGCAAAAGATATACAATGACAAAGTGTTAAAGCTCAATCCGAACGAGGACTTTAACGTGCCCGAAATGTATCGCTCTCCATGTAGAAATCTGTTCAATCTTGAGACAGAGGCCGTTTCGGAGGGAGTTATAGATTCGGACTTTTCTATGTAAGTAGGATAAATAATTTTGTAATCACTTATATATAAACAATTAAGCCAAAAATGTCAAAAAAAAGAGTTTACACCTTCGGTAATGGAGAAGCCGAAGGTAAGGCAGACATGAAGCTGCTATTGGGAGGTAAGGGTGCTAACCTCGCCGAAATGAATTTGATCGGTGTTCCGGTTCCTCCGGGATTTACTATTACAACAGAGGTGTGTAATGAGTACTATGAAGTAGGACAAGACAAAGTAGTAGAACTATTGAAGCCGGAAGTAGAAGCAGCAGTTGCGAAGATTGAAGGTCTTATGAATGCTCAGTTTGGCAGCATCGAGAATCCTCTTCTTCTTTCTGTTAGATCCGGTGCACCTGCTTCCATGCCGGGTATGATGGATACTATCCTTAACCTTGGTCTTAATGACGAAGTGGTAGAAGGCCTTATCCGTAAGACAGGTAATGCTCGCTTTGCTTGGGACTCGTACCGTCGTTTCGTTCAGATGTACGGAGACGTGGTACTTGGTATGAAACCAACCAGCAAGGAAGAAATAGATCCGTTTGAAGCTCTTATAGATGAGTTGAAAGAAGAAAGAGGAGTAGAACAGGATACTGATCTTACTGTTGAAGACCTCAAGGTTCTTGTTGCTCGCTTTAAGAAAGCAGTTAAAGAGCAAACAGGAAAAGACTTCCCAACAGACTCTTATGAGCAACTTTGGGGTGCCGTAATGGCCGTGTTCCGTTCATGGATGAACGAACGCGCTATCCTCTATCGTAAGATGGAAGGTATTCCTGCCGAATGGGGTACTGCAGTAAACGTACAGGCAATGGTATTCGGTAACATGGGTGAGACATCCGCTACCGGTGTATGCTTCTCTCGTGACTCTGCAACAGGTGAAAACCTTTTCAATGGTGAGTATCTTATCAATGCTCAAGGAGAAGACGTGGTAGCCGGTATCCGTACACCTCGTGAGATCACAAAGATCGGTTCTCAACGTTGGGCTGAAAGAGCAAATGTTTCGGAAGAAGAACGTGTACGCGAAATGCCTTCTTTGGAAGAAGCTATGCCGGAAATCTATAAGGAACTTCACAGACTCCAACTAAAACTCGAAGAGCACTATCGTGATATGCAGGATATGGAGTTTACCGTTCAAGAAGGTAAGCTTTGGTTCCTTCAGACAAGAAGCGGTAAGCGTACAGGACAGGCAATGGTAAAGATTGCCATGGATCTTCTAAAGGAAGGAAAGATTGACGAGAAGACAGCTATCAAGCGTATCGAACCAAATAAACTTGATGAACTTCTTCACCCTGTATTCGATAAGAAGGCTCTTGCAAAGGCAACAGTAATTACAAGAGGTCTTCCTGCATCTCCGGGTGCTGCGACAGGACAGATTGTATTCTTCGCCGAAGATGCCGACAGACTACACAACGAAGGAGGACAACGAGTTATCCTTGTTCGTCTTGAAACATCTCCTGAAGACCTTGCGGGTATGCAAGTGGCAGAAGGTATCCTTACTGCAAGAGGTGGTATGACATCTCACGCAGCGGTTGTTGCTCGTGGTATGGGTAAGTGCTGTGTGTCCGGAGCAGGTGCTCTTCAAATAGACTACAAGGCTCGTACGCTTACTGTGGATGGAAAGGTTTATCGTGAAGGAGACTTTATTTCTCTTAACGGTACAACAGGAGAAGTATATGAAGGTATGGTAGACACCAAGGCAGCAGAAATGGATGCAGACTTCTCTGCTCTTATGGAGCTTGCCAACAAATATTCTCGTCTGAAAGTTCGTGCAAATGCAGATACCGGACACGATGCTGCCGTAGCTTATTCTTTCGGTGCAGAAGGTATTGGTCTTTGCCGTACAGAGCACATGTTCTTTGAAGGTGAAAAGATTGTTGCGATGCGCCGTATGATTCTTTCAGATTCTACCGAAGGAAGAAAAGAAGCACTTGCAAAGATTCTTCCATTCCAAAAAGAAGACTTTAAGAATATCTTCCGTGAAATGCACGGTCATCCTGTAACTGTTCGTCTTCTTGACCCGCCTTTGCATGAGTTCGTTCCTCATGACGCAAAGGGACAAGAGGAGATGGCTAAAGATATGGGACTTGATGTAGAAGTTATCCGTCATCGTGTATCAAGCTTAATGGAACATAACCCAATGCTTGGTCATCGTGGTTGCCGTTTGGGTAATACCTATCCGGAAATTACAGAAATGCAGACACGTGCCATTATCTCTGCAGCTCTCGAACTTAAGAGAGAAGGTGTAATGTCTGAACCGGAAATCATGGTTCCTCTAACTGGTATCGTATATGAGTTCAAGGAGCAAGAAAATGTTATCCGTGCAACAGCTGAAGCGGTATTTGAAGAGTATGGAGATCGTATAGACTACAAGGTTGGTACTATGATCGAAATTCCTCGTGCAGCTCTTACTGCAGATAAGATCGCTGCATCGGCAGAGTTCTTCTCATTTGGTACCAATGACCTTACTCAGATGACATTTGGTTATTCTCGTGACGACATTGCTTCTTTCCTTCCAATCTATTTGGAAAAGAAGATCTTGAAGGTAGACCCATTCCAAGTATTAGACCAAAATGGTGTTGGTCAGCTTGTTAAGATGGCTACAGAAAAGGGTCGTGCAAAACGTCCGGAACTTAAGTGTGGTATCTGCGGCGAGCACGGTGGTGAGCCTTCATCAGTGAAGTTCTGTCACAAAGTAGGTCTTAACTATGTATCATGTTCTCCATTCCGTGTGCCTATTGCTCGTGTTGCAGCAGCACAAGCGGCAATAGAGGAAGCATAATCGTCATAGTACAAGTACATAGAAATACTTGATATTAGATCGCAGCACTCAAAGAGTGTTGCGATCTTTTTATTACTATTTGCCACAACATTTTTATTAAATTTGCAGACAGGTAAAGCTATAACAGCCGGATTACTTAAAAATCTAACCCAATAGCCATGACAGCGATTATCTTTGGATCAAAATATCCATCGAAGCCCCTTGAAACACTCTTAGACATCTTCAGAATCATAGATGAGAGTGGTGTGAAGATCTGGATTCATCTGGAGTTTCTTAAATTCTTGGAAAGCAAAAAGGTGATTTTGAAAGATGTCAATTCCTTTACGGATATGGCCTCTTTGCCAACGGCTATTCTAAAAGATAAGGATACTATTGCCATTAGTATTGGAGGAGATGGCACTTATCTGCGTACGGCATGGCAAGTGATGGAGTATAAACTCCCTGTATTGGGTGTCAATCTTGGCAGACTTGGGTTTCTGGCTGCAATATCCGGAGATGTGTTCAGGCAGGCATGGGAACATATTCTTAGGAAAGAGTATGATGTCATAGAGCGTTCCATGATAGATATCTATACAGAAAAGGAGGGACACACTACTGAACAAGGTACAGTCTTGAACGAAGTGGTCGTCTCTAAAAAAGATTCAGGCTCTATGATTTCCATTGAAGCTCAGATTGATGACCAGAGAGTGGCTACCTATCTGGCGGATGGACTTATCATCTCTACTCCAACCGGATCTACCGCTTACTCTCTTAGCGTTAATGGTCCTATCATAGCTCCTAATACCTCGACATTTTGCCTTACTCCCGTAGCTCCTCACATGCTGAATATGAGGCCGCTTGTCGTTGCGGATGATTCCGAGATTCGTTTGAAGGTTGCTGCTCGAAATCTCTCTTTCCTCCTTGTCGCCGACGGAAAGACTACCTCTTTAAGTTGCAACACGGTGCTTTGTCTGAAAAAATCAAAGGAGAGCATCCGATCCATTCAGATCTCCGGATACAACTTTTATCAGACTCTTAGAGATAAGTTGATGTGGGGTATAGATCCGAGAGAGGTGTAAGACTTGGCATATATATTGATAGGTAATACCATAACAATAGCGAAGAATAGATATGACAAATAATATAGATGATATGATGGAAGAGATGGAACCATCTTTTTCCACAATGCACATGGTTTTTCCTGATGAAGAGATGGATAAACTCACTACTCTTCCGGAGAATATACCTCTTGTGCTTCCCGTTTTGCCTCTTCAAAATACCGTATTGTATCCTAATGTTACGGTTCCCGTAATGAACGATACAACTTCCAATCCGGAGTTTCTAAAGTATTTGGAAGAGTCTAAAGACAAGCACGTAATTGTCGTTACTCAAAAAAACAGAGCTGCAAAAGATCCCAAGCTGGATGATCTTATGCCTATTGCTGTAATAGCAGAGGTGATGAGAGTTCTGGATATTTCGGAAGAGGGAGCCACTCTGCTTGTGATGGGCAAGAAGAAGGTTGAGATCAATACCATTATTGACAGCAACCCTATTCTTACGGCAAGCTATACCCTTATAGATGAGATTGTACCTCCAGCTTCGGATATGGAGTATAAGGCTCTTATCCCACTTGTACAAGAGACTACGATGAAGGTATTGCTCTTGGGTGGAGATATGCCCAAGCCAATGATCAAATCTTTCTCCGAACTCAAAGATCCTACAAACATTCTTGGATTTGCTTGTACACATCTGCCGATAGATATAGAGGAGAAATATGCTCTTTTGAGTCATAATGACCTAAAGACAAGGGCTTTTACTCTTTTGACGACAGTCAATACAATGCTTCAATTGCTGGAGATGAAGGCGACTATCGCCATGAAAACTCGTTCCGAACTGGATAAGCAGCAGAAAGAGTACTACCTTCAACAGCAGATGAGGGTCATACGAGAAGAGCTGAATGATGGCGGAGATGACGATGATATAGCAGAACTCAAGAAAAAGGCTTCTAAAATAAAGTGGCCCAAGGGTGTTTATGCCACAGTAAAAAAGGAGATAAAAAAATTGGAGCGGCTCAATATCCAAAGTCCCGATTACAGCATACAGCTGCAGTATCTTCAGACTGTTCTTGATATTCCTTGGGATAAAGTTACTCAAGACAACTTCGATACCACCAATGCAGCCAAGGTTTTGGACAAAGATCATTTCGGTTTGGAGAAAGTCAAAGAGCGTATCTTGGAACACTTGGCTGTGCTCAAGCTGAAAGGAGATTTGCGTTCTCCCATCATCTGTCTCTACGGACCTCCGGGAGTCGGGAAGACTTCCTTGGGGCAGTCCATAGCGAAAGCCCTTAACCGGAAATATGTTCGTGTATCTCTTGGAGGACTTCACGATGAAGCCGAAATTCGTGGACACAGACGTACATACATAGGAGCAATGCCGGGTCGTATTATCAAAGGTCTCATCAAGGCAGAAGCAGCCAATCCTGTATTTGTTCTGGATGAGATAGACAAGTTGGCAAGCGACTATAAGGGAGACCCTTCATCGGCTCTTTTGGAAGTGCTCGATCCGGAGCAGAACAACACTTTCCACGACAACTATCTGGATATCGACTATGATCTTAGCAAGGTTCTCTTTGTTGCCACGGCGAATAACATCGGAGCCATTCCCGGTCCGTTAAGAGATCGGATGGAGATGATAGAGGTCGGCGGATATATCTTGGAAGAAAAGCTGGAGATTGCCAAGAGACACCTCATACCGCGAGCATTGGAAGCCCACGGACTGAAAGCCAAGCAGGTCAAGATTCCTAAGAATACTCTTTCTGCCCTTATTCAAAGCTATACGAAGGAGAGTGGCGTTCGGGAGTTGGAAAAACGTTTGGCGGCTCTGATGCGTAAAGTTGCCAAAGAAGTTGCCGCGCAGATAGATCGTGCAGAAGCAGGAGAGGAGACCGACTCTTCTTTTGTTTACACCATAACACCTGATAAACTTCAAGATATGCTGGGGGCAGCCAAATACTCCACAGATCTGTACGAAGGCAATTCTTATGCAGGTGTTGTAACCGGTTTGGCATGGACATCCGTTGGGGGAGAGATCCTGATGGTAGAGAGTGCCATGAGTCCTTCACGCAACGGCAAGATGACCATAACCGGAAACTTGGGTGATGTCATGAAAGAATCTGCCCTGCTTGCTTTGGAATACATAAAGAGCCACAGTGATCTTTATGACATCCCCAAAGAGCTGTTCGAGTATTGGAATGTCCACATACACGTACCGGAAGGAGCTATCCCGAAAGACGGGCCGAGTGCCGGTATTACCTTGGTAACCTCTCTTATATCGACCTTTACACAAAGAAAAGTGAAGTCGTCCATAGCAATGACCGGCGAAATCACGCTCAGAGGAAAAGTGCTTCCGGTGGGAGGAATCAAGGAGAAGATATTGGCGGCAAAGCGTTCCGGCATCAAGACCATCATACTATGCTCAGAGAACAAAAAAGACATAGACGAGATCAAAGAGATCTACCTGAAAGGTCTTTCATTTGTTTACGTAGATGACATAACGGATGTGATTACCCACGCACTCTCTAAAGAGAAAGTTTCATCTCCCATCAACTACATGGAGCATATCAAAAACTCCGAAATCAGATTCTCGGCACCAATATCTGCAAAGTAAGAGATTCGGAAAAAGTTCGGACAAAGAACGCATCAATCATTTCATCCGTCTGTAAGTTTCGGCTTGCAGACGGATTTTTTGTTTAGTTTTCGCAGGCAGGATCCGTTGTTGGCTACGCAGATACCTAACGCTCATCCCTTTTGCCTTTGCGGAGGAAATTTTTCCTATACGGCTTTTTGCCAAAACCTTTAGAGCTTTTGTCTGAAACCTTTAGAGCTTTCGTCTGAAACCTTTAGAGCTTTTGTCTGAAACCTTTAGAGCTTTTTGCCAAAACCTTTAGAGCTTTTTGCCAAAACCTTTAGAGCTTTCGTCTGAAACCTTTAGAGCTTTTTGCCAAAACCTTTAGAGTTTTTTGCCAAAACCTTTAGAGCTTTTGTCTGAAACCTTTAGAGCTTTTGTCTGAAACCTTTAGAGCTTTCGTCTGAAACCTTTAGAGCT